>JBGTLS010000409.1:0-19681 GCA_041744015.1 Cryomorpha sp.
TCGAGTTGCCACTGGAAGAGTCGAAAAGACCACTTCCAGGGCAACATGAGTGCAGGGTGGGTACTCTGACAGTGGTCGAAGACCCTGTCAGTAGTACCAGTCGCACCGGCAACTTAAAACATCTCGTTCATCCAGTCGTAGATCACCTCACCTACCTCGCCTACCCGATCGACGATCATGAAATGTGACCCGCCCTGAACAGGCACAACCGGGGTTTTTATTTTCCGGAAGGGAAATACCCTGTCCAATGTACCATGGATGCGCAATACGGGAACTTCGGTACCGCAGGGCTTCCAGGCTGTAGTGGCCCTTGCACCAAATTCCATCACCCGCGCTTCGGTTTTGTAAAGCATGTCGAAAAAAAGTGATCGGCCGTTGCCCGATTTTGTGGTAAACTTATCTGCGACAGTCGCTATGCGAATCAGCATCCACTTCCGTAAAATATGCGTGAGTCGGCTTCGGGATGCCAAGCGCAGGATCCACGGATAGTCTGAGTCGTCGTGCACGGTGGAAATCAAAATAAGCGCTACGGGTTTTCGAATTTTCGCCCATTCCTGCGCAACCATCGCGCCCATCGAAACGCCACCGAGAATAAACGGCGGTTCCAATTCGTAATGAGCATCGAGCAGTTGGGCGTAATCGGCCATGGTTTTGGATTCACCTGGATCCTTCCATTCGAGCGCTATAATTTCGTAACCGGGAACATGCCTTTTTAGCCTGTCGTAAATGCGCCCATCAGCGCCGAGACCGGAAAGCATGTAGATTTTCATCGGTAGAAAAATTTCCGTTGAGAAGCGTACATGCCGACCCAAACCGCATTCCATGTAAGTCCAACACCAAGAGAAATCAACCCAAACCGGCTAAAACCCCCAAATACCGCCGGCGCTATGGCAATTCCCAACTGGGCTACGAGGTAAAGCGTGAATCCAATTCTATTGAGTCGATACATTAACATCACGCCTACTACACCAATGCCGTAAAACAGAAAATTGGCTGCACCCAGATTGCCAATATTCAACATGATGTTCAGGTAATAATCTTCCAGTTCACCGCGAAATTCCTCATAAGAAAGAGGTAAAGCGTCGAGTTGGGAATAGAGATTTTCAAGAAATGTATTGTCCACATCCACCGGCGAGATCGCACTCGCCAACCCTGTCAACATCCCATAAATCCCGTTCAACAAGCTCAACATACACAACACTGTGAGAAACCGGCTGCGGGTTACCATCACTTCTTCATCCATTGCCCGGGATCGTTTTCTGAAATAAAGGCTTTTGCGGCAGCGATACAAGGATACAGGGTGCGGTCCTCAGGCATGAATTTCACTTTTTGCCGAAAGGCTGAATGTACCCCACGAACAGAAGAAGCAACTCCCTCAAGACCGCGTAAATCGAGGGCCTGAGTGGCATTCATCAATTCTATCCCAAGGACAGTTTCAACATTTAAAGTCACTTCCAGGGTTTTTACAGCGGCGTTGGCACCCATGCTCACATGGTCTTCCTGACCATTGCTCGAGTCGATGGTATCTACGGAAGCTGGCGTGCAGAGCTGTTTATTTTTGCTCACGATGGAAGCAGCCGTGTATTGCGGAATCATAAATCCGGAATTCAATCCAGGATTGGCTACCAAAAAAGGAGGCAATCCCCTTGTGCCACTCACGAGTTTGTAGATTCTCCTTTCGGAAATGCTGCCCAACTCAGCGATGGCGATGGCCATAAAATCGAGGGCCAAAGCGAGCGGCTGACCGTGAAAATTTCCCGCTGAAATGATATCATCGGAGTCGGGGAAAATCGTGGGATTGTCAGTCACCGCATTGATTTCATTTTCGATCACGCCCTCAGCATACGCAATGGCATCGCGAGTCGCGCCGTGCACCTGAGGCATGCAGCGAAAACTGTATGGATCCTGAACGTGTTCTTTAGCGCCGTAAAATGTGGTGCTGTCGGTCAGCAAACCACGGATATTTGCAGCAACGATGCGTTGGCCAGGCTGCCTTCTGATTACATGCACCTGATCATTAAATGGTTCGGGGCGGCCATCGTAACCTTCCAGAGAAATGGCGCCAATGAGGTCAGCCCAATTGAGCATTCGCTTCACTTTGAGCAAAATATGAACGCCAAATGCGCTCATAAACTGGGTGCCATTAAGCAAAGCCAAACCCTCTTTTGAACGAAGATTTAAAGGCTCCAAACCTTTCTTCCTGAGCACTTCTTCAGTGGCATGTATTTGACCATTCCAACGCACTTCGCCAATTCCCAAAAGAGGCAGCGAAAGGTGCGCCAGCGGTGCCAGATCTCCCGAAGCGCCCAGGCTCCCCTGTTCGTAAACCACGGGGAGAATGTCTTCATTATAAAACCAAATAAGTCTTTCCACCAATTCCATACTCACCCCGCTGTGACCATATGAAAGTCCCTGAATTTTGAGGAGGAGCATGAGCTTCACGATGGTGGAATCCACTTCGCGGCCTGCGCCACAGGCATGCGACATCACCAGGTTGCGCTGGAGTTGTTCGATGTCACACTTGTTAATTCTGGTGTTGTGCAACGAGCCAAAACCGGTATTAATCCCGTAAATCGCATCGTCAGAATCGGCCATACGCCCATCGAGATATACCCGGCAATGATTTATTTTATCCTGAGCCGACTGGCTGAGTTTGAGTTTTGATTTTGTCGAGATGATAGAGCCCACCGCATCAATGGAGAGGTGATGGTCAGAAATTTCGTGTGTCATTCAGGATAACTTTTCGACCAGCCTTTTCACACCCAACTCCTCCTGCTCTCCCGTGGTCATATTTTTTAATGTGATTGTTTTGTTGTTGAGCTCGGATTCACCCACGAGTCCCACATACGCGATACCTTTGTCATTGGCATATTTCATCTGCTTTTTCATTTTGGAAGCGTCGGGGTAGAGTTCCGCACGGATGCCTGCATTCCGGATTTCTACAAGAGCCTTGTGGCAAAAGTCGGCTTCCGCTTCACCGAAATTAACAAAAAGCAATTTGGTGCCTGCTGTTTCCCCTTCCGGAAATTTCCCGGTAGCTTCGAGTAGATCGTAGATGCGGTCGGCGCCAAATGAAATCCCCACTCCTGAAAGTCCAGGCATTCCGAAAATCCCGGTCAGGTCATCGTAACGCCCGCCACCGCAAATGCTGCCAACCTGCGCTTCCGTGCGCGGCACCACTTCAAAAATGGCTCCTGTGTAATAATTCAGTCCGCGGGCGAGGCTGAGATCGAATCGGATTTGAGCTGTGTTGAGGCCGAGGTTTTCCACTTTCGTGAAAATGTATTTCAGTTCTTCGATGCCTTTGGCGCCTTCCGGAATGTGGCCGAGAATGGATTCCACTTTTTCCAAAAGGCTATTGCTATCGGCGAAATTGCGGGTGGCTTCAAGCACTTCGCGCAGTTTTTCGCGGGAAGTTTCGGAAAACCCCTGTTCGGCAAGGTCGGCGATGACTTTGTCCATCGGCATCTTGTCGAGCTTGTCGATGGCGATGGTCATGGGCACGAGTTTTTCGGGTTCGCCAACGTAAGTGGCCAGAGCCGAAAGCAGTTTCCTGTTGTTGATGCGAATTTCGACAGGAAGGCCCAGCTTGGTAAAAACTTCATCAAATATCTGAACATATTCTATTTCACACCGAAGGGAATCGGTGCCAACCACATCTGCGTCACACTGGAAAAACTCGCGGTATCTGCCTTTTTGCGGGCGGTCGGCGCGCCACACGGGTTGAATCTGGTAACGTCGGAATGGAAAGGTGAGTTCGTTTTGGTGCTGGACCACGAAGCGTGCGAAGGGAACGGTGAGGTCGTAGCGGAGGGCACCATCTGACAGGTCACCTAACAAGAATTCGGACACTTTGGGATTTAATATGGTTGGATTAGTTGCTTTTACCAACCTGCTGATAGTTTCTCCAAGTTTATCTCCTCTTTGCAGAATCTTAAAAATCAACCGATCCCCTTCTTCCCCGTATTTCCCCGTAAGGGTCTCGAGATTCTCCATGGCCGGCGTTTCGATGGGTTGGTACCCGTATTTTTCAAACACTTCGCGGATGGTGTCAAAGATGAAATTGCGCCGTTTGACCACATTGGGCAAAAAATCGCGGGTTCCTTTGGGTGTGGATGGTTTCATGGAATGTTGCGGGGTTTCATCTGTTGCTGGGCGCGAATTTACAACCTTGCGATGGGCTATGGAAATTTGGATCCGCAGTTTTCCGTGGGATGCAGATTTACAATACCCCTGAAAATTTGAGCAGATCAATACATTTGGACGAATGCATCGCATTTCCCGCATTTTTTTTGAAACAAAATCTCCTCAATGGGATATACCGAATGCAACCTGTCACATGTGGTTTCTATCCGAATAATCATTCGGGTTTGCTTTGGCTTTAACATATCCAATGTCGATGGATCAAAATAAAGCGAAAATTAAGAGATTGTTAATTTAACGATTTAACATAAAATGGCTTTGTGAAAAAATTATATTTGCGCGTGAAATCAGAGACGATGAACTCCATAAAACATTCTTCAGGTTATTTCTTTGCTTTGTTAATCATATTTATCCTCAACAGTCTCGTGGGGCTGGGCCAGGGAATACACCATACCTGTGGCTTCGAACCCACAGCCGAAGATTTGGATTACATGTACAATCATGTGATGAAACAGTCTCCCCTACCCAGGGCCAAGAGCGATGGTTTAATTTGTCTTCCGGTGCAGGCCTACGTGGTGAGGACTTCAGCCGGGACGGGTGGTCCCAATCCAACTGGATGGTCTACGGCCATGGCCAATATGAATTATTTTTACAAAGACGCCGGTGTTTCCTTTTTCTGGAAAAGCCCCCCAATCTACGTCGACAATTCCAGTTATTACGATTTTGTGAATGGCGGCGCAACCACAGAAGATGGACTCGTCAATCTTTTCAATCCACCGTTGGATGCGATCAATTTCTACTTTGTAAATTCTATCAATGGTCCCGGAACAGCTGGATATGCTTATTATCCGGGCAATACAGCGGTGACCAACCGCCTGGTCATGAGGCACGATGCGCTCTCGCAGGTTAACAACAAGACCGTGCTTCACGAACTCGGTCATTATTTTTCGGTGCTGCATACATTCTCGGGAAATAACAATCCACTCATTGAAAATGTGACACGATCGGGGCCCAATGCAAATTGTTATGAAGCCGGAGATACTTTTTGCGACACAGAAGCTGATCCGGGATTTATGGCCGGTGAATTTAACTTGCCACTGTGTCAATATACCGGCAATGGAACAGATATGTTTGGCGAATCTTACACGCCCCCTGTCCGAAATTTTATGGCGTATTTTCCGTCCCAATGCGCTGACGAATTTACACCCGAGCAATACGCGCGATTGGCGCAGGGGGTGGCAACAAGACTGGGTCACACTGCATATTCATTGGATGCAACACCCATGATCGTGGCGGCTCCCACGAACCTCACTGCGGATGTAATAAATGATATAGTAACGCTAAACTGGACGGACAATGCCGACAATGAAATGGGTTATATTGTGGAATTGTCACAGGAATCAGCCACTACAGGCTTCCAGGCCCTTCCAAACAAGGGGACAGCTGCTGATATCACCACAATAAACTGGACTGGATTTGATGAAAATGAAGTGTACTGGTTTCGCGTGAAGGCCACCAATGCATCCTGTAATTCATTCAGCAACGTGGTATTTCTGGGTGGTGGAATCAATCTCGATTTTGACAACAGCAGTCAGGCAGGAAATTTCGATTACCATGGTGAGGATCTTTGTGCTCCCGGAGAAACGTTTATTACAGATGACGATGTAAGAATTCTGGGCTCCGCTGTTGATGCTGTGATAAAAATCCGGCTGATCAATCGTCCAAATGGCGCGAAAGAATTTTTACAATCGCCATCAGTTGAAGGCATCACGGTAGTCGGAAATGGCACAGGAAACTTAACGCTTACCAATTCGGGGGGATTGTCCAAAGCAGAATTCGAAAATTTTCTCTCGGAAATAAAATACATGCACACAGGTGAGAATGTCATTGCCGGACTTCGCACCATCGAATTTTTCAGAATCAGTCAGGGAGTGGATTCCCCGGTTTCGCATGCGAGAATACAGGTGGGCCAGGGTGCCGAAGCCGGGATTGGTGGGCCCTTTACCATTTGTCCTGAAGGACAAACATTTTGGGCAAACCTCACACCCCCAAATGCATCAGAAGGAGGTAAATGGTACAATGGAGCAAACACGGAACTTCAGGGCAGCGTAAATTCAGAAACACTGCCGGGAACCTTTACCTATCGGGTGGGTGCGGATTTTTGTCAGAAAGAATCGACTTACCTGGTTTCGATCGTTGAATCCCCTTTGTTTGAAACAGCATCGGGCCGACCGTATTGCGAAACGCAGTGCAACGGCTTTATCGAAGCCTCGACCAGTACAGGGTTTCAGCTATACGTGAATGGTGATAATCTTCCTGCCAGTGGACGGATCGATGGGCTTTGTGACGGATCATTTACCCTGACAACCACCAATGGGACGGGATGTCACAAATCAAAAGATTTCAATTTGAATTTTGAGTATGTGAATAATTTGACAGGAATGCCGGCCATCATTTGCACATCGGAGCCTACCAGATTTTCTGATTATATCACCTTGAGCAAAAATGCGAGCCTCATTCTGAATGACATGTCGGTAGGCACGCACACGGCTATGGATTTAAATAATAACCAGATGTATACGCTGGCCATTTACGATAATGAAAATTGCATAGATCGCTCAATCGAGTTCCGCACCGAACTTTGTCCTACAAAAAACACCGATGTCATCTTCATCCCCAATGCTTTTTCCCCCAACGAAGATGGGGTAAACGACATTTTCAAAGTGGTATCGCAATACGAGCTGGAATTCTATGAAATGCAGATTTTCGACCGTTACGGTGCGCGGGTTTTTGCTTCCACCAATCCGGATGAGGGATGGAATGGTTCTCACGGGGGTGGCAATTATTACCTTCCACCGGGCATTTGCAATTATCATTTGCGCTATAAATTGCCAAATGATATAGAGACCAGAACAGTGTTTGGTACTATTCAGATAGTCCGATAAAGCAGAAATTATTCAATTCCCTTTTTATTTCTCGCCGAATAAATTCAGGTATTTGTGCGCTTGTGATTTCACAGAATAATGATCGCCGATCGTCATTCTGCCCGCAGCTCCCATTGAGCTTCTGATCGCGTGATCGGTCAGCAGTTTGGTGAGGGCCATTTCCCATCTGTTTGAATCCGCGAGTGGCATGGGCTCACATAAAAATCCATTTACGCCATCTTCCACAATTTCTGCATTGACACCCACTTCCGAGACAACCGCCGGAATGCCGAGGGCCATATATTGCAGGGCCTTGAAACCACATTTTCCACGTTCCCAGTCGGTGTCAAAAAGCGGCATGATGCCGATGTCGATATCCATGAGATCTGTGATTTCAGTTTTTTTGTTCCATGGCCTGAATTGCACAAAATCCGGAAGGTTTAGTGGCTCAACATCTGCTATAAGAATAAAAGAAAAGTCTATTTCGGACTTTAGTTTCTCGAGTAACGGCATCAATGGCATTAACTGCTTAATGGTGCTGTGTGTGCCCGTCCACCCGATACGCTGTGGCCATCCTTCTTCGTGCACTTTCGCGCGATTGTGCAGGTTTTCAGTATCGATGGTAGTGGGCACCACCTCCACGCTTCCGCAAAATTGCCGAGCATAATCAGCCAGGAATTCATTTCCCGCGAAAACCCTTTTGGACCAACCGATGATTTTGGCAGTTTTACCGTGTTGCTTGAGTCCACCAACGAGTCGGGCATTGCTGGAAGAACTGTTTGGCAACCACACCGCATCGTCAAAATCATAGATGATTGATTTCTTCCAGATTTGGGTGGCAGCCCACTCCCACCAGGGCCAGCCGATGGGCGTGGCCTCGCGGTGCACAAATATCAGATCGTATCGATCAAGGGTGAAAAGCAAAAAATACCGGCGCAGAAAACCTTCGATGGTGGCGTATATTTTTAGCGGAAGCGCACCCTTTTGGTAAATGGCAGGCCAGTGACGGGCCGACCAGAATGAAACCACACGCACAACCGCACCTGCGTCACGCATCAACCCGATGTACTGCTCAAAACGAAAGCGTTGTGAAGGGGCGCGTTTTTCCGGATACGGAGCGACGATCAGGATTTTTGGCATGGGGCAAAAGTAGCAATACGGAAACAGGGTAGATAATGGGGTGATAAATAAATTATTCTGGTTGGTGATCCCAGAGACAAGGCATGCCTTGTCTCATAAATTCGGCGAGAATTGAAATTGCCGTAAAATTCACAGTTTCATTCCAATGAGGTTGATCGCGAAATTCATTATATTTTCATCGCCTTTTGTTCCGTTCCAGGTAGTATCCCGAATTGATTTCTTCAATTGTTTTATCGGTAATTTTTCTAACCGACAAACGGAAACCCACATATATAGCAAGTAGATAAAAAAGCATGCCCATCACACCGATATTACCCACATGTAATGATAGAATTTGATTGATTCCAACTTTGGTAATGACCTCGACAAAACTTATGTCGTGATAATTGGCAAGTAAGACTGTGATGCTTAACAGATTTCCCAACAGACAGGCCAAAAAAGCGAAAACCGCGCCGGTTATTCCGAATTTGTTTTCGATACCCTTACCAAATTTTCTCATGGCCAAACCAACAAGTATTCCCACACCAACGGCCATAATTCCAAACTGGATTTCTAGCAGGACCGTAATCAAAGCCCATAAAATTGCTCCAACCAAACCGGATACTGCCCCACTCAGGAAAGCGGCTGGATAATTTTGTTCTGCGACAAGTTTCTGGTATTCCTCCACCGGGAGCCTCGATTTCAGCTTTCCTGCTGTAATTACTTCGGAATCATCAGGCGCCGCCCGCACTACAGAATCGTCGTTGATAAATGATTCGCAATTATCTTCAAAAGCAGCAATATCACTAGTTAGGGAACATACTATACCCCGGCGGGTATTAAATTCTCTATTCACACAAATACTGCAAAATCTAAGGTGTTCTTCTCTGGTCATAACTGCGTTTTACGCTTTTTTTCAAGCGATTGTAAAGCAATAGCCGAATTTATAAAAAATACAGTCATCACCTCAATTGATCAGGTGGTTTATATTTATAAAATCTCAAAACGTCGTCGAAATGTACAGGCCCTAGACATTTATAGTCCATCCAGAAACTGTAGAGCAAGAGAATGCCTTGAAAGAGACAATTGATCGTTTCGAAATCAAATTTATAATTTCAGAAAACCCAGTTAATGTTATGACCAAATTTCAGGAGGATAAAAAATCGGAAAAGGAGATTTCAATCCCGGAATGGCAAAAACAGGAAGTCCGGGAACAAATAGAGACCTATCAAGAAAATCCCGATCAGGTCAGGGATTTTGATTTGTCTTTGGATGACATAGACAAATCATATTACCAAAAAAAAAATCCCGGAATTTTCACCCCGGGATTTATTCAAAAATTGAATTAAAATTTAACGCACCAGTTTTTTATACCGTATCCTTTTCGGTCCTGAATCACCGAGGCGTTTCTTTTTGTTTTCCTCGTATTCACTATAAGTGCCCTCGAAATAGTACACCTCCGAGTTGCCTTCAAAAGCCAGGATGTGGGTACAAATCCTGTCGAGGAACCACCGGTCGTGACTGATCACCACGGCACAACCGGCAAAATCCATGATGCCTTCTTCCAAGGCGCGGAGGGTATTCACGTCAATGTCGTTGGTAGGCTCATCGAGCAGAAGCACATTGGCTTCTGTTTTTAAGGTCATGGCCAGGTGCAGCCTGTTGCGCTCTCCACCGGAAAGAACGCCAACCTTTTTGTTCTGATCACTTCCGTTGAAATTGAATTTGGAAACATAAGCGCGGCTGTTGACTTTTTCACCACCTACTTCGATGTATTCGGTACCGCCGGTTACAACTTCCCAAACTGATTTATTTGGGTCGAGGTCTTTGTGGCGCTGATCCACATAACCGAGTTGCACCGTATCGCCGATTTTAATCTCGCCCGTATCCGCTTTTTCTTCACCGAGCATGATGCGGAAAAGGGTGGTTTTACCGGCCCCATTGGGTCCGATCACCCCGACGATTCCCGCAGGTGGAAGTTTAAAATTCAGGTTTTCGTAAAGCAACTTGTCGTCATACGATTTCGACACATTCACTGCTTCGATCACTTCATTTCCAAGGCGTTGTCCGTTGGGAACCGGAATAGCAAGCCGGGATTCCTTGTCGCGGCCGCCTTCCTGAAGCAGTTTTTCGTAGTTGCCGAGTCGGGCTTTGTTTTTGGCGTGACGGCCTTTGGGATTCATCCTCGACCATTCGAGCTCGCGTTCGAGTTCCTTGCGGCGTTTGCTTTCGGTTTTTTCTTCCTGCGCCAGTCGTTTTGATTTCTGATCGAGCCATGAACTGTAGTTTCCTTTCCATGGAATACCTTCGCCGCGGTCGAGTTCGAGAATCCAACCGGCTACATTGTCGAGGAAGTACCGGTCGTGGGTTACAGCCAGGACGGTTCCTGCATATTGTTGAAGATGTTGCTCCAACCACTGTACCGACTCAGCATCGAGGTGGTTGGTGGGCTCATCGAGGAGCAGCACATCCGGTTGCTGGAGCAAAAGGCGGCAGAGGGCCACGCGGCGGCGCTCTCCACCAGAGAGATTTTTTATGGGTGTATCACCATCGGGTGTGCGGAGCGCATCCATGGCTATTTCTAGTTTGGTGTCGAGGTCCCAGGCTCCCACCGCATCAATGCGGTCTTGTACTTCCGCCTGACGTGCAATGAGCTTGTCCATTTTATCCGGATCGTTCAGAATCTCTTCATCCATAAAACGGTTGTTGATCTCCTCGTATTCTGCCAGGATATCGGTGGTTTCCTTCACACCTTCCATGACGATTTCTTTCACCGTTTTGGTGTCATCGAGCTGTGGCTCCTGTGGAAGGTAACCCACGGTGTATCCCTGTGCCCAAACCACTTCGCCCTGAAAGGCGGTGTCGAGTCCGGCGATGATTTTCATCACCGTTGATTTACCAGCCCCATTGAGACCGAGGATACCGATTTTGGCACCGTAGTAAAATGAGAGGTAAATGTCTTTGAGTATGTGTTTCCCTGTGGGTGTGGTCTTGTTGACCTTCACCATGGAGAATATTACTTTTTTATCGTCGCTCATAGGTTTGCTATTGATGATTTTTTGGGAGTGCAAATATCGGAAAAGCCTTCGGATTTTGCGTCAGGCAATGCCATTGGATTTGCACACGAAGTCGCAAAGACGCAAATAAAATTACAAGTTGTTTTTACGTTTGAAGCTGAACTCCGGCAGGACAAAAAACTGTTTGTCGTCAAATAAAAAACGTCCATATTTACTGAGTAAAATTTAGCAGCCAAGAGAAACGCATGACCAACTTCGATCCCAATCTCCTCCTGGAAACTGTAACCATGAAAATGCCTTTTGGAAAATATGAGGGTACAGTGCTGGCTGATTTACCCATGTTTTACATTGAATGGTTCAAGGGGCAGGGCTTTCCAAAGGGCAAACTGGGAGTGCTGATGGAAACGGTATACGAAATCAAACTCAACGGGCTCGATGATATACTTTTTCAACTTAAACGCATGCGACCGCAATAGCAACTTGTCAGGGCCTGGATATGCCATCTGGCAGGTGTGTCAAATACGCGGCTTTGCAAATCGGTGATAAAACTTCCCGGGATGGAAATCCATTGGGTGATCTCCAGGCCTTTCGGGTCAGTTTTGAATATCCGAACCAAACCTGATTTGATGAATGCCAGACACGGACAGAATTTGTCCGCAAACATGGTCTGTGTTCAGTTGGTCTGTTTGTTGTTTTACCGGTAGCTGGAGCGAAAATGGACAAGAGTTATAGCGCCTGGTCCGGAAGAATTGCTGGATAATTTTTAGTGATTCGATACTGTAAAAGAATTCGTGCTGATTTTCATTGAAGAGAATCAAATCCAGTATTTTGTTGATCTCTGATCTTTTTATTTTACATTTCACCCAGGCGTTCGCCACCACACCGTTTCTTGATCACGAAGTGAAATGAAAAGAATTGGTCGCTTTGCAACAACATCCCGCGGATTTCATTCCGGAGAAAAACAGGAATTTTGCACCTGTAGAATGAAGTTTCTTTTATACTCGATTGATAAGTTCAGGTGAGTCACATTGCCATGCCAATCTTCCCCATCCTGCGCATTGGATTCCACATGTATAACTTTTAATTTCCTGCTTTCCACTCGTCATGCTGGTTTTTCATTATTGGCTCAGTTTTGACCATATGACACGTGATGAATTGCAAATTGGGCTATGATCCATCAACTTCTTCCAGCGCACATTTAGTTTTCGCTCTATTATGAAAAATGGGGCCTTCCTATCTTTTGAAAATTTTTACGACACATATTGCGATATGCTCTACGGAATTTCTTTGGAGATTTCTCCAAATAAAAAAATTGCTGAAGACATCCTCATCGGCACTTTCTGCAAGTCGCATGAACTAGGGATCCACTTGCGAGATAACCCTTCTCATCACATGGACCTTATGCGATTGGCAATCCGTGTCGCCCGTGAGAAACTCCAGGAATCCGGAGATCTTTCACATATGAAACTCAAGCAATTCGAAAGTGCAATTCTTGAGCATCTCGGGGAAAATTTAAAGCGCATTTCGCATCTCCCATCCTCCGATTTAAATCGCACGATTACACAAAGCGAGTAGCCTGATTGGCGATCGCCATCGGTTTTTCATGATTGGCGGAAAGACTGAGCTTCACAATGCACACACTCAACGCATTTTGGTGGTAAGACCCAGGCAACTCAAGGGATAAGCTGCTGCCGAGGGTGCACACAGCCATTTCCATTGCCAGGGGAATACTCCGCAACGTCCACCGCAGCGTTGACAAGGACTTCTTGGGGAATTACCTCAATGAGTTCGCCTTCAAACTCAACAGAAGGTACTTTGACTGCCTGAAGCCCAGGATACTCATGGCAGGGGTACATCGAAAATGAAACTACCCCGGGTGAAAATGCGGACACCCATTTCTTTGACTATCGATCAATTCCTGGTGCGTGGTAAAATACCGGTTGGTCTATTTTCTGCTCATTTTAGACTTGAGAATTTTTTGAAAATTGTCTCTACCCTTCAAAATAATAGAAAATCGTGAACCATCGGTGCTTTCAAGGTCGACGATAGCTTTATCAGGTTTGATATCCAATTTAGAAACGGTGATATAGCTGTTGATGTTATTAAAGAACAAATTATCCCGAGTAAGTATAGAAACAGGTATGTCGCCAACACTTAGTAGCAGTTCGTCCGACAGAAATTCCTGTGTTGACATTGCGATGCGTTTTTTGCCATCGATTATTACGGGGTGGATTGAAGAGCTCACTTCTTCGATATTCAGACAATATTGAAGAATTTTTTGTTGGGTTAAAACATCCTGGGCATTTGTGAAGCCCATGATAAAGAGTGAAAGAAAAATTGTGCTGATTGTCGTCATTTGGTTAGAATTGGTTGAAGGAAATTGGACAATTATGGTGCCGGGTTCTTTTAGAAATCAACGGTAAAAAAATTGTACGTATATGGAAATGGACGTAAGAAACTTAAACTTTAATAGATGTTTGAAAACGATTCATTTCATCATCGAATTTCGATTTTTTGTGACTAATTCTCATGTGATTATGGCGCATTGTAAGTTCAATTGCTGATCATTGGTTATTTTTGCGAAGCTCATAAAAATGGAATGAAGGATTTGAGAAAAAGCAAGGGTGATAAGATTGAAATGGAGAAATACAGCTACAGCAAAGGTGTTTTCTGGTTGATTGTTTTTATTGTGTTGGGACTCTTTCCGATGGGAATTGCGCTGTTCGGAGATATTCCAGACCCGAGAGAATTTTGGATAGAATTCGGCGTCGCCCTTGGATTTATAGGACTGGGCATCATGGCTGCCCAATTTATTTTTACCGGCAGGTTGGCCCGGGTTGCGCCAACCTTTGGAGCTGACAATATATTTCATTTCCATAAAATGTTGGGAATTGTCGGTTTTATTTTTGTGTTTGCACATCCCATCATTCTGATTATCAGCAATAATGAATTCATTCATTACTACAATCCTCACGAAAACCTTCCACGGGCTCTGGCCCTCATTACCGTTACAATTGCGCTTATTCTGATCATGGTGAGCAGTTTGTGGAGAATTTCATTTGGATTGAGTTATGAAATATGGAGACTGATACATGGAATTCTTGCGTTGCTGATCGTCTTCGTTGGCGTCACACATTCTGTACAGGTAAGCCACTATCTGGAACCGCTTTGGAAAAAAATAATTCTCTCAGCCGTTGTGGGAACTTGTGCCTGGTTTGTAGTTCACACACGCCTGGTGAGACCCTATAAAAACAAGAAAAAACCATATGAAATCATTGAAGTAAAACCGGAAAGAGATGATTCCTATACAATTGTTTTAAGGCCGCGCAAAGGAAAAAAAATGGATTTCATAAGTGGCCAATTTGCATGGATTACGATCAACGAAACTCCGTTTTCACTTCAACAGCATCCATTTTCGTTTAGTTCGGGTCCGGATAGCGCGTTTATTCTTTTTACGGCCAAAGCATCGGGCGATTTTACCAAAACCTGGAAGAATATCAAACCGGGCACAACTGCATATTTAGAAGGACCTTTTGGATCGTTTACACTTTTGCCGAAAGGCAATCTGTTTATGGTCATGGGTGGAATCGGTGTAACCCCTGCGATGAGCATGCTTCGCTCACTGAAGAACATGAAAGACCAACGTGAAATAACGCTCATATACGGCAGCAGTGATTATGAGAATATTACTTTCCGGGAAGAACTGGAGGATTTAAAAAAAGTACTTCATCTCAATCTTGTTCACATTTTGATGGAGCCACCGGATGATTGGGACGGTGAATCAGGGAAAGTGGATCGGGAATTGTTGCAGAAATATCTCCCTGAACAAAAAAACACCTATTATTATTACATCTGCGGTCCTGGTCCACTCATGGATGTCACGGAAATAAACCTTCGGGAGTTGGGCGTGGATTGGAGACATATTTACAGCGAAAGATTCAAAATTGTATGAAAGATTCAAATAAAATATTTTATAAAGTGGTTAAAGGAATGGGGGTGTTTCTGGGAATATTGTTCGTATTGTTTGCCATTCTTTTTGCCTGGAGGTAAAGTTTCTTTGTAAGAAAAATGAATGATTTTATTAGCGACAAATTAATTTATAAAAAAATATTGTGAAATATTATATCATAACCGGAACGAGCAGGGGAATTGGCAAAGTTTTGGTAGACTATTTTCTAAAAGAAAACGACGCCAGAATAATTGGCATATCCCGTTCGGAAGTAAAAAACCATACTGAACACTACGTACACATTCCTTTCGATCTTTCAGACCTCGATCGGCTTGAAAAGGAAGCATCATCATTTTTTCCGACCCTCAAAAGTGGCGATGAAGTGGTTTTAATCAACAACGCTGGTCTGCTGGGTGAAGTGGGGCCTTTGGGCAGCATTGGAAATGATAGTTTCCGGAAGGTTATCAATGTGAATGTAACAGCGGGGGCCATTCTGATGAACTGTTTCATCGCTCACTATGCCGCTCTGGATGCAAAAAAAATCATTCTCAATATCAGCTCCGGTGCCGGCAAAAGTCCCGTCGATGGCTGGTCGGCGTATTGTTCATCAAAAGCGGCTCTCGATATGTTGAGTAGGGTGGTTGCAGAAGAATGTGCCATAAACCGCAATAGAATAAGGATTTTTTCTATCGCTCCCGGAGTGGTGGATACCGATATGCAGGTTGAGATTCGAAAGTTAGATCAGAATCGGTTTAGCAATATTCAGCGCTTTTTAGATCTTAAAAACAACGGTGATCTCAGTGAAAGTGCCTCAGTAGCAGAAAAACTGGGAAAGGTGATTAAAAATCCGGAACGATTTCACGATGTATTACTGGATGTGAGAAATATATAATGTGACTTATTTTCTTCATTGGGTAATCACCAAAAACAACAACAATTAAAAAATTATTTCTTTTCAAAGAAAATAAATCAATTTCTATTATAGACTGTATTTGATTGGCTGGTTATATTGTACTTAACATGGCAATTCGTATCTCATATACGGGTTCCACCGATGTAATAAGTTGACTACGGGCAAGGATTCATCAACCGGGAAATTTTAATCAAATAAGATACTGACAAATTTATTTGATATTTCACCCAAATTTCAAGAGATTAGCGTCCCTAAATAACCAACCATGAAACTATTCACAACCCTTCTACTGGCAATTTGCTTTTCTGCCACTTCCTTCGCGCAACTCACACAGGAGACTTATTTTCACGACGGTATGCTCCGCGATTATCTTCTATACCGCCCTGCCGGACTTCCACCCGGGGCTCCGCTCGTGTTGGTGCTTCATGGCTACACGGGAAGTGCCTCCGGTTCCCTTTCCACATATGGAATGAATGCAGTGGCCGATGCCAATGGATTTGCCGTGTGTTATCCCCAGGGTACAGCCGATGCTTCAGGCACCAATTTCTGGAATGTCGATTTTCCCGGTGAGCAGGTTGATGACGTTGGATTTCTCACCAATCTTGCCATTGACCTGGGCACCACGTATGATTTGGATGCGGGTTGTACGTACGTATGCGGGATGTCAAATGGGGGTATGATGAGTTATTACCTTGGCTGTGAAAGGCCTGACGTGTTCAGTTCCTTTGCTTCGGTGACCGGTACCATCACCTCAAATTTTCTTCAGAGTTGCCTGCCAAATATCACGGTGCCTTTCATGCAAATTCACGGAACGGCTGATATTGTTGTACCTTATAACGGGGGTAGCTCGGCAGCAGCGACTTTCGGTGAATTTCTCCCTGTGGAATTCATCATGCGCAAATGGGCTCAGGCGAACAGTTGTCAGACCTTCAACACTTTCAATGTCCCAAATGGTCCTGCAATAGACTTTTCAACCGTTCAGGTAGGTCACCTCACCAATTGCGATAGCGGGCTCAAAGCGAGATTTTACAAAGTGCAGGGTGGCGGACATACCTGGCCCGGGTCACCACCTATCCCCTTCTTTGACTTTCTGCAACCGACCAATCAGGACATCAATGCCAGTCAGGAAATCTGGAATTTCTTCAGTTCTGTCTGCTCACCATCTGGATTTGGCCTAGCGGCAAATGATGACGCACAACCCGAATTTTCACTCTACCCAAATCCATCCCAGGGAGAAATAAACATCCATCTTACCGGAATGCAAACTGCTCAGGTACGGATATTCTCCATTGAAGGCCGCCTTGTGGAAAGCCTCCAACTCAGAGAAGGCCAAAACCGGCTATCCCTTGCGCATTTAAATGGCGGAATTTATCTGGCATTGGTTGATGGATTGGTTGCTCAGAAATTTATTTTGGAATAAATTAAGCCAACAAAAATCTTTCAGGATAAGGTAAACGCTAATTTTATAGACGCCTGCAAAAGACCAATCTCACAGAATTAAGAAAGTGCCATTTTTGCCTCCCGCGCCAACACCGTACCCTGATGGGGATTGGTTTTCATCGCCGCCTGTATCAGTTCTTTTCCCTTCGCCTGATTGCCTGATTTGATGGCTATAAGCCCTTGCAAACTCAACAATTCGGGATCTTTGGAATTGGTGGAAAGGGCTTTCGCCAAATGTTTCTCTGCAAGTTCCATCGCATTTTTCTGGTAATATATCATCGCGAGAGATTTATTTACATCGATGTTGTTTGGTCGCATTTTATACTCCTCGCGGGCGTTGTCGAGCGCTGCATCAAGGTTGTCACCCATTTTCATATAAAGATTGGCAAGTTCCAGCCCATGTTTGTGGCCGTGATCTTCACTGTCGTCGAGGTGTACGTGCTCATATCCATCCACATGTGAATGGCCATGATCTCCCTCATCACCTCCGTGCATCATTTGCAAAGCGCGAAAGTAATCGCTTTTTGCCCTTTCGGTAAAATTCTGCTCCATGTGAACATCGGCGAGAAGCTCATAAAATGAAGCGTCATTGATATATTTGGTAGCCGTATTGAGCAATTCTTCCGCTTTCGCAAAATTGCCTTTTTTTCTTTCGAGGTTACCCAGGGAAGCGAGTGCATATGGATAATTCGGACGGTTTTGCAGGGCAATGGTATAATGCATTTCGGCTGCCTGAAGGTCACCGTAATTCTCCAAAAGATTTCCCAGTGTAATGCGGGCCCATTCGGTCTGCTCATATCCAGGATAACCAGCATCCACAGCCATTTGCATGGCCGCTTTTGCGCCATCAACATCTCCGTGTATTTCACGCACATAAGATATCCTTGAATATGACCGCAGGTCAGGTCTGATCGCGATCATTTTGTCGCACATGATCACAGCCTGATCGTAATTTCCCAATTCCACATTTGCGTCTACGAGAACGCCATAGATGCCAGCATTGCGGTTGTTCAGAATCAGTGCCTCCTGTCCAAGAGCGAGAGCTTCGTCAAAATGGTGAAGGCTCAACTTTACAACGGCCTTGTTCATCAATGCCCTGAAACGCTGATCGGGAGTAGGTCGACGGGAAATAAGTACTTCATCGAGTACCTGAATCGCCGAGGCGTAATTGTAAGCATGTTTGCCGGTAAGGCGCGCTTCGGTAATGAATACTTCGCTTATCGAAAGGCGTGCCTCCATATCGTATGGATTTTTTCGCAGCGCTTCGATCGATTTATTATAAATCCGGAAAATATTGTCCGTTTCTTCATTGGGGCCGAGGGCAACGCCTCTTTCCTGTAATTCGGGTATTTCCGAAAACTGGTCTGTTTTTACTTTTTCAAAGTCGTTTTTGGAAGAATTGCTGCATGAAACTGCGATCACACAGAGGGATGTGCAGGCAGCAAAAGCGTAGAAAAATTTAAAAATGCTTTTCATGATAAAATTTTTTTGGGGTTGACTAGTTGTTTAAAAAAAGGGAGAACCAACGTCCTCCCTTTTTGCATTGGTGTTCAGGTGTTCATTGGAAATCCTGATTATTTGGCAATCATAAATTTCTCTACGATTACTTCACTTGTTGTCGAAAGTCGGTAAATGTAAATGCCATTTGGAAGATGTGTTCCTTCAAAGCGTAAACGATATTCCTGACCTTCCTGCGCTTCCTGATTGAACAGGGTAGACATACTACGGCCACTCATATCATAAACCTCCAGGGTGGTATGTCCCGTGCTGCCTATAATAAACGAAACGATAGATCGTCCATCTGAAGGATTTGGCATCGAACTTAATCTCGTAACAATGAGATCAGCTACCACACCGGGCGCTACATTGCCTTCCTGACAGTTGTGAATGGCACGAACACCATCCACATCAAATCCATCTGGCGTGGTGGTGAGTTCATCGTTGTTTACAATTTTCACAAAATTCACAAACGTAAATCCCTGTCCGGCATCATCAATGTCGACCTTGTTGTCTGATTTACAAATGGTCCTTGTGAAAAAGTAGTTTATACCATTTTGAGATACGTATACATCCGCATACTCTCTGTAATCAAGACAACCTGGTGTTCCAAAACTGGTTTCCACCACTTCGATGTCGTCACCGGCTCCATTTGGAATAGATCCGTCGAATGCCAGGG
>JBGTLS010000410.1:0-5757 GCA_041744015.1 Cryomorpha sp.
ATTTTCCAACAGATTTCAGAGTTGCAAAATAAAAAGTGGCTGCTTAGTTTTCCATCTTTCATGCGTCGCGCCATGGGCAGTGCCAGGGCAATGGCGGTGCCCGGCGTCGCTTCCGAAAAAATCACCCAGGTGATTTGCGAACCGTATTTCGACACGGAATACGCTTATCAGTACAGCCGCGAAGTGGCCTCACGCGAAGTAAACCGAAAACTGCTCAACGTTCCCCTGGCCGGGAGCAGCGCCGTGTTTGACATGGTACACGCCGGCGTGGGGTATGAGACCCCGGGTTTCCGTCTGCCCCTGTTGAGCCGGATTTCCTACGCGGAGATCACTACGTATCTGCAGTCCGTGCTGCTCCGCGACACCGATCAGATGAGCATGGCACACGCCCTCGAGGTCCGTGTGCCCTTTCTCGATCACGAACTGGTGCAAACCGTCCTTGGTGTACCAGATAAGTTCAAGTATCCCACCACCCCCAAAAAATTGTTTGTGGATTCCATGGGCGATTTGCTTCCGCCCGAAATTGTCAACCGGCCCAAAATGGGATTCAGTTTCCCGTTCGATCAATGGCTTCGAAACGATTTAAAATCTTTTTGCGGGGATCAGATCGCTGCGTTGGGATCCCGCCCGGAATTCAATGCCAAAGCACTCGATCAGCGCTGGAACGCATTTTTAAAACGCGATCACCATGTAGGTTGGTCGAGAATTTGGTATCTCTGTATCTTAGAAGCCTGGCTTTCGCAAAATGGAATCAACTAACCAACCCGTTGTTTTTGTATTTACTGATTGGTATCTACCTGGTTACAAGGCAGGTGGTCCCATAAGTTCCTGCGCGAATCTAATCTCAGCACTCGGTGATTCAGTGCGGTTTAAAGTGGTATGTGGGGACCGGGATTACCTCGATGAGGAACCTTATCCCGATGTTGTTCTCAACAAATGGATCACCACGGGACATGCAGATGTGATGTATATCTCTGCTGCCAAACGCAAATACAGCGTGATTAAAAAGCTCCTCAGTGACCATAAGCCCGACCGTGTTTATATCAACGGACTTTTCAGCCGGGTTTTTTCCATCTTTCCTTTACTGGCATCCACGAAGTTGCAATTGAAAACCATCATCGCACCGCGTGGCATGCTTGCACCCGGAGCGCTCGGAATAAAATCGCGGAAAAAACAGGCTTTTTTGAACCTCGGAAAATCATTTGGTGTGTACCGGAAATCGGTTTTCCACGCAACCCATTCACACGAAGCTGAACACATCCGGCAAAACGTCCATTCGGATTGCAAGATTGTGGAGCTGGCCAACATTCCCAAAATCGTTTTCCCGGCGGCAAGAAGCCATAAGAAAAAAGTGAAGGTATTGCACATGGTCTCTGTGGCGCGAATAGCGCGGGAAAAAAATATTGATTTTGCCTTGAATTGTCTCAGAGAAATTCCCGGCCATATTCAAATTCACTTTACCCTGATCGGCCCGGTCTACGACGCCGGCTATAGCAGGCAGTGCCGCAGTATCGCCCTTCCGAAAAATGTGACAATCGAATGGGTTGGTCCCAAAACACCGATAGAAACCGGAAAGCTGGTCGGAGATTCCGACCTGTTTTTCCTTCCCACGCTCGGCGAAAATTACGGTCACGCCATTCTCGAAGCGCTCTTGTGCGGTATTCCTGTGCTCATTTCCGATCAAACCCCCTGGACCGGCCTTTCTGCAAATGGACTCGGACTGGATTTGCCGCTTGGAGAGACGATGCCTTACCGTGACTTTATAGAAAAAGTCGCCGGAATGGATGATGACGCTTATGCTCATGCTTTTGGTTCCGTGGCTCAGCAGGCTGCCAAACGCGTTGACCTTCCGAAATTAATTGCGGGATATAAATTGTTGTTGTTCGAATGAAAACAGTTGATTTGAGCAGGTTTTCCAATCCCCAATACCGTCCGGGTTCCAAACTCAAACGTGCCCTTTGGTATATTGTCAGCGCCATTTTTTTTCAAACGTACCTGTTGCCTTCATCTGCGGTGAAATCTGCGCTTTTGCGCATGTTTGGAGCTCGGGTTGGACGTGGTGTTGTCATCAAACCCAATGTTCAAATCAAATATCCATGGTTTCTTTCGGTGGGTCATCATGTTTGGATCGGGGAAAAAGTCTGGATAGACAATCTGGTTTCAGTAGAAATAGGTGATCACGTGTGTTTATCACAGGGGGCGATGTTGCTCACGGGCAACCACAATTACAAAAAAGAAACTTTCGATCTGATGACGGGAGAAATCCGATTGGAAACGGGAGTCTGGATCGGTGCGCAGTCTGTGGTTTGTCCCGGTGTGGTTTGTGGGTCGCATGCTATACTGAGCGTGATGTCTGTGGCGAGCTCACACCTCGACCCCTACACCATCTACACCGGCAATCCCGCAAAGGCCGTGAAACAAAGAATCATTGAATGAAAGTCAGCATCATCACCATCGCGTACAATGCTGCCGAAACAATTGAAGAAACCATCCGCTCGGTGATTTCTCAGGATTATCCGGATGTGGAGTATATCGTGATCGATGGGGCTTCGCAGGATCGTACCCTCGAAATCGCTGAAAAATTTCGGTCAGAGATTCACAAAATCATTTCCGAACCGGATGAGGGTATTTACGATGCGATGAACAAAGGGCTGCGCTGTGCGACTGGCGATCTCATTGGTATTCTCAACGCTGACGATGTTTACGCCAACAACAAAGTTATCTCCCGTGTGGTGGAAAGAATTAAGAGGGATAAAACAGACGCTTGTTATGCCGACCTCGAATACGTGTCGCGTGAGAATTCAGAGAAAGTTATTCGCTACTGGAAATCGGATGCGTACTCCAAAACCTCCTTTCTGAAAGGCTGGATGCCGCCACATCCCACCTTTTTCCTGACAAGGGAAATGTATTTCAAATACGGTGTTTATCGCACCACATTGCGCAGCAGCGCTGACTATGAACTCATGTTGAGGATGTTGTACAAATTTGAAATCAAAGCTTCTTACCTGCCCGAGGTCACCGTGCGCATGAAAGTGGGAGGGCAAAGTAATGTGTCTGTAAGAAATCGTCTGAAAGCAAACAAGGAAGACCGCCTCGCGTGGAAACTCAATGGATTAAAACCGGAAGCACTGACTTTTATGATGAAACCCTTGAGAAAAATAACCCAGTTTTTCCGGCGTTAGAACTTCGCCCGGGTCTTGCGCTTCATGCGTTTTTTGCTCTTCACCCAACTGTACCGGCGTTTGTAAAAGCTACTTTTTCCTTTGATCACGTAGCTGTAGCTGAACTGCGCGAAAAGGTATCCATCGTTGTTAGTGGGATCGCCGCGTTTTTCGCCAGGCACAAAACTTCCCATGTTTGGCTCATCCAGGTCATATTGAATGGCGAGTTCCCGCGCCCGTGCAAGTGATCCTGTTTCCGTCGTTCTGTTGGCCATCTCGAAAGCGAGCTGGTTGTTTTCCGGCGACATTCTACTGCGTGGTGCGTATTGGGTACTCACATCATCCAGATAATCTGTGAAAGTGGTTCGGTATCCCATTTCCCATCCGAATCGGTGCACTTTCTGAAAAGTGAAATAAAGCCCAATACCGGCAGGGATCGCCAGTTGCCAGTTGCTGTATCCGATTCCTTCGGTTTGCAATGGTTGAAGAGCGACATATTCGCCATTGAATTCGTCGAGATTGCCGTGGTATTTTGCCTTGGGATTGTGATAAAACACGCCAGCTCCGGCAAAACCGTAAATCCGAAAGTCGGGGTTGTAATAACCTCTTCCGCTGGCATCATTGTCATAAAATATGGTGAATTCGCCGCGTCCTGAAAGCTCGATGATATCATTACGGAAACTGAGGTTTCGGGCTACACGGGCTGGATTTAAGGAATTATAATCATTGCCCCGGATACGTCCGTAATTGACACCTACGTTGAATGCAAGCTGCGGCGATACCCGGTACCGACCAAACCCACCGACCACATATTGGGTGCGGTTGAGCTTCATATCGAATATAAAATCGCGTCGGGTTTCTTCCTGTCCACCGATTTCTCCCAAATAATTGGAAGCACCGAGATTTACGCCAAAGTCCCACCGGTATTGCGCTTTCATCTCAAGGGAAACCAGAGCGAGACAAATAAACAGTGCGAACAGCCATTTTTGCATGACTGCAAATATATAAAGATAACCGCAACCCTTTCCCACTGTTTTGAGAGGACGGCTGCGAGAGAGATAGACCTATATCCCGGCTTTTTCTCGTACTTCGTTGCGCGAAAATTTCACTTTATGAATCCGTTATCGAAGCTGCTTGAAATTAAATATCCCATTATCCAGGCCGGAATGGTGTGGTGCAGTGGATGGGAATTGGCTTCAGCTTCCTCAAATGCGGGTATTCTCGGCGTGATCGGATCGGGGTCGATGTATCCGGAAGTTTTAGATCTGCATATCGTGAAATGCAATCAGGCGACTGAAGAACCATTTGGTGTAAACATACCCCTTATGTACCCCGATGTGGACAAACACATCAGGACCATCATCAAACACGACGTGAAAGTAGTCATCACTTCTGCCGGAAACCCAGGACTTTATACGCCTCAATTGCGCGATGCCGGAATTACCGTGATTCACGTGGTGAGCAGTGCACGATTTGCCGAAAAGGCGCAAAAAGCAGGGGTGGATGCCATCGTTTGCGAAGGTTTTGAGGCTGGTGGACACAACGGGCGGGAGGAAACCACAACGATGTGTCTGATTCCTGACGTGAGAAGGGCTACTGACCTTCCACTGGCTGCAGCCGGAGGGATCGGCAGTGGCAGAGCCATGCTCGCGGCCATGGCGCTGGGTGCAGACGGTGTTCAGATCGGAACCCGATTTGTTGCCTCCGCCGAATCATCCGGCCATGAAGCTTTTAAACAGATGGTGGTGAATGCCCGGGAAGGTGCTACGAAGCTTACGCTAAAAGAGCTCGCACCGGTGAGATTGGTTAAAAACAAGTTTTACGACGATGTGCAGGAAGCGTATCAGCGTGGAGCAACGGTGGAAAATCTCATTGCCCTGCTCGGTCGCGGTCGGGCGAAGAAAGGCATGTTTGAAGGCGACCTCGAAGAAGGGGAGTTGGAAATTGGACAGGTAGCCAGTACGATCGACCGAATTTTGCCGGTGGCTGAAATTGTCGAAAATCTGGTTCGTGAATTCAGAGAAACGCAGGAAAAAATGATGAATTTAAAAATATGACTACCAGTGACTAAAATTCAATTTGAAGGAAGGGTTCTCGATACAAATTTCTTCATCGCTAAGGCGCTGAAGAAATTCACTCGAACTGACCAAAAATTCAGAACAGCGCAGGAAAAAATGAAAAAATTTAGAATTTAAATCAAAGACAGAATGGTTTCATTTCAAAAATATACGCTCGAAAATGGTTTGACACTGCTCGTACACGTGGACAAAAACACCCCCATCACCGCAGTGAATACGCTCTATGATGTGGGCGCCAGAGACGAAAGCGACGACAAAACCGGATTCGCACACCTCTTCGAACATCTCATGTTTGGCGGAAGCCTGCATATTCCAAACTTTGATACGCCACTGCAAAAGGTGGGTGGACAAAACAATGCGTTCACCAATAACGATATCACCAATTATTACATCACTCTTCCCAAAGACAATATCGAAACGGCGTTTTGGCTGGAATCCGACCGGATGTTGAGTCTGGCGTTTACACCCGAAAGTCTGGAAGTGCAGCGAAAAGTGGTGGTGGAAGAATTCCGGCAGCA
>JBGTLS010000411.1:0-2072 GCA_041744015.1 Cryomorpha sp.
GAGTGTTTGCAAAACCTGTATCACCACATCGACAAACCTGGAAAAACATTGGAAGGTGATGACCAGCCTTCGGTCATTATTATGATCGCCAAGAATGTGACCGGCTATTCAATCATCACCGGCAATTTTATGTTTAACAACAATGCCGACTCCCTCAAAAAGCGACTCGAGGAAATCAACGGGATGGAAAGTGATGAGATCAAACAACTTTACAAATCTGTGCTCGCTGAGGGAAAAATCTCGGAAAAAGGCGGTGGCGGATTGGGCATTATCGACATCGCAAGAAAAAGTGGTGAAAAGCTCGAATATGGTTTTATCCCTTTTGGCGATGGAAGTAGCTTCTTCAGTCTTAATGTCAAGGTAAAACACGAGTAGAGAATTTCAAATCAGTATAACACAAACTAGAATTAATCTAAATGGAAAGCGTAAAAATCGAAGGAACAGCAAAAACACCCACGATTGAATTTGAAAAAGAAACCGGGATATTGCGAATAAAGGGTAGATCAATTCCTGAAAACTCCATTGATTTCTACAAGCCGCTTATTGACTGGATCGATGCGTACGCCCTCCAACCTGCCAACGAAACCATGGTTCACGTGCAGTTGGAGTATTTCAATACAAGCAGTTCAAAGTGTATTCTCGATGTATTCAAAAAGCTGGAAGTGATCAAACGGGCGGGGAAGGATGTGGTCGTAAAATGGCATTATGAAGAAGATGATGAGGATATGCTCGAGGCGGGCGAAGATTATGACGCCATTATCGATCTGGAATTTGAAATGGTAAAAGTGGCCGAGTTTTAAACGGCTGTTTCAAATATATTTCTAAACGGGGGATGATGTCTCCCGTTTTTTGTGTTTGAGCATTTTTACACCCATCAGATTTTCCAACATCATAACACTTTTAGGAAACACATCAAGGAAAAGACAAATGGCAAGCGCTATCGTCATTCCCCAAAGCACCATGAGATTTGCATAAAAGGTATCAATGAATTTGCCATAAAGGTTTTTTGCGGGAGCATAAAAATGCGCACCAAAAAAGGACGAATTATAAGGCATGAGGTAAATGAGGTCCTTTTTCTGGATTAATTCACCCTTGTACTCAGTAATGTAGTTCATGTCATTTCGATTGGTGGCAAACACCTCGAGCTGATCATTCTTGGCGCTGTTGATCAATTGACGATAATCGGAGTTCTGAGCGTCGGTTCGCGTCATGGCATACACCGTATTTTCCTTTTCAGAATCAGCTTTGAGATATACGCGTTTATAGTGCTCATTGAGAAGATCTATATGCTTCTTCAACTGTTCGATTACTTCGGGCGAGACGCTTTCCGGGGTTAGTTTGTCAACTTGTTCGAAGCGCAAACCAACCAAAAAGGCGTTCTCTTTGGAGATTTCGTTTTTCAGCAAATTAAGGGTGTAATAGAATTCCTCATTCTTTTCATTACTATGAAGCATTCGGCCTACCACGGCTGTTTTGTTCCTGAGTTCGGTTACCCAATAGTCTTTTTTCCAGTTGGAAAATTTCTTGCGTTTTTCCAGTTGGAAAAACTTCTTTTCATATTCGTTTTCCTTAAATTGGGTCACCGCCAAAGCCTCGTATGCCCATCTGCTGGCCATAATGTTGCCAATCCAGGGTACACCGCTTTGAGAAGCGAAAATGGGATTCAACCGATCGAATTTGACAATGAGTCCGCTGAAAAGCAATTGCGGGATGATGATAATCGGGATGAGGATGTATATCACTTTGGCCGAATTGAAACTCGCCGAAATGTTCAAGCCCAGAAGATTGGCAAATGAACAGGCAGAAAAAAGTACCAGCCAGTATTGAAATGTCATTCCCTGGATTTCGAGGATCAGATTACCCAAAAGCACAAACAAAAACATCTGAATCGCAGAAATCCCCAGCATGATGGAAATTTTGCTGAAAAGATAACTGCCTTTGCTCAAATTCAAAAAAGACTCCCTTTTACGGATTTTCCTGTCGCGTATTATTTCTTCCGAACTTACTGTAAGTCCGATAAAAAGTGCGACAATGACAGAAATAAAGATGTATACAGGAATATTTTCGTTTTC
>JBGTLS010000412.1:0-4829 GCA_041744015.1 Cryomorpha sp.
TAAGAGACTTGCTGCCTTCTCTTCTGTAACACAAACCGTACTTTTACGAAAGTAGATGCCTTTTGCAATATCCCTGATATAAATAACTGGTACTCCTGTATTTTGTAATTCTGAAGTTAGTAGGTCACTTCCAAAAGGGCCATTGCTAAATGTGCCTTTCTGAGATTTATCCGAAATATCATTAAACGAGTATTCTTTACCAGTTTGATCCCCAAACATCTCCAAAAAGATACTCTGCGCGAGTTCGTTGTATTTATCGATCAGGGCCTTGGTTTTTTGGCGGTTGGCATCGGCCAGGTCTAAGATTTCGGCGATGCGCTTTTGGACGGGGAGCGGGGGAAGGGGGATTTCGGACTTCTTAATGATTCTGTCAGAAATTGCAGGATAATTAGCTCCCGTTGCTTTCTTAACCATGTCATCAATAAAAGTGTTTCCTCTTACCCAGTAGTACAGATATTTGAAATAAAGACTTTTCGATGGCCTAAGTATACAGAAACCAGTTGAAGCTGTGGCATTTTCGAAAGAACTATCAACATAGGCGACAGCATTCAAATTTGGCCTTACAGTTGAAACCAATATATCATTGACCTTGATAAGCTGTTTTGCTCTGCTTGGCGCTTCTTCCGCAGAAATATATTGAATAAGATCATGATTCAATAATTTATGTTCTCTATCGACAGCACTTAGGTCAACATAATTGATGCGTTGACCAGGGACAACTCTTGCTGGATTGCAAGATTTGACCTGCTCAAGATGACTTCCAATTAGTTCAGATTTAAACATTACGTCAACATTTCTTTTAGCACGATTAGCGCATCCTTTCTTTTTTTATCCAAAGACTCAATCTCTTCAATAATCTTCTTCGGTGAATCATATTTGATCTCATCGTAATCGACTCGCTTGTAGCGATTGATACTCAAATCCCAATCATTGGCTTTAATCTCCTTTAAAGGCACAAAAAATGATTGCTCGGTGCGCTTGCGCTCGTTTTCGGTATCCCGGTTTTTCCAGCGGGCTATGATGTCGGGGATGTCGTTATCTGAAATTTCAGATCGTTTATCGTCCAAGCTCAAACCATCGGCTTGCATGTCGTAAAACCAAACCTGATCGGTACCGCCTGCATCGGTCTTGGTAAAAATAAGAATGGCTGTACTCACCCCGGCGTAAGGTTTAAACACTCCGCTCGGCATGGAGATCACCGCTTCGAGCTTTTGGTTTTCTACCAATTCTCGGCGCAAGGCTTTGTGGGCATTCGATGAACCAAATTGTACCCCTTGCGGTACGATCACGGCAGCGCGTCCACCTTTCTTTAGGATGCGGAGAATCTGCGCTAAAAAAAGGAGTTCGGTCTTTTTGGTCTTCACCACGCTCAGTAAGTTCTTGTCTACCTGATCGTAATCGAGCGATCCCTTAAAAGGTGGATTGGCCAATACCAGGCTGTATTCTTCTACAATGTGCGCAGTTCGCTCGCTCAAGGCGTCCTTGCTGATCAACTCGGGGTTTTCAATCCCGTGGAGGTAAAGGTTCATGGCGGCGATGCGCACCATGGTAGAGTCAAACTCCAAGCCGTGAAACATATCTTCAACAAAGTGCTTCCTGAATGATTGATCATTCCAAAGCGCTTTGCGTTTATCATCGTAAAAATATTCTCCTACCGCCACAAGGAAACCTGCTGTGCCGCAGGCGGGATCGCAGACGGTATCATCGGCTTGTGGTTCCATAAGGTCCACCATCATTTTGATGATGTGGCGGGGCGTGCGGAATTGGCCGTTCTGGCCGGCGCTGGCTATTTTAGAAAGGAGGTATTCGTATAGATCGCCCTTGGTATCGCGGTTGTCCATCGGTATAGCGTCAATCATCTGCACCACCTGATCAAGCACGCGGGGTGTGGGAATCATAAAGGTGGCACCTTTCATCTGCGCGCCGAA
The DNA here is from genome assembly GCA_041744015.1 of Cryomorpha sp. Taxonomy (GTDB): domain Bacteria; phylum Bacteroidota; class Bacteroidia; order Flavobacteriales_D; family Cryomorphaceae; genus JBBQZU01. The sequence continues at coordinate 1,929 of JBGTLS010000412.1, forward strand.
AATAGACCCCTGCTCGCCAATGTTCTTCATAAAGTCAAATACTCCATCGGGCATCGTAAAGAGTCTGAACATTTCTTCCGGCTCCCGGTCTCGTAATCTACTCCAACGAAGCTCTTGCTGTTCTCCGGTGTAATAGGACTTTTTGATGGCTATGCCCGCGATGTTGGCCTTCTTCTCCTCATGCGTTTGCAGCTCATCGAGCCGCCTGATAAAAAGCAGATAGGTAATTTGCTCAATGACGGTGAGCGGGTTGGAAATTCCTCCAGTCCAGAAGGCATCCCATACGCGGTCTACCTGAGATTTAAGTTCGCCTGTGATCATCGTTGGGTATAATTATCGTCGTTCATTAAATTCTTGTTCGCTTTTGGTTTCATGTAATCCTCAAAGAAAGGAATTTTTAAAGCACCCCGCCACCGAAGTGGCGAAGTGCCTTTGCCAAGTCTCCAAACCCGCATGTTGACAAAAATAAGGAAGTGGTGTGCATTGTAAGTGCATTCCCGGCGACTTCCATCAAACTCCCTATTCTGGAAAATGATCTTTCAGTCCAATTGTTTCAATGCGCTTTTTGGGATTATTGCCTGATTGGGGTTTAAGCTTGTACCAAATCTTCGTTCCGATTTTGATCATTGGTAAAATTTCTGGGTTCACAATCCAGTCTGGAAACGAAATTTCTTCAGCTGAACTTAAATCTTTCAACGTAATGAAACCATTGTCTGCCATATTAATGATTTCAGCTGCATTAAAAGCTTCCAATGAAGTCCATAAACCGAGGTTATTTTCTCTTGTAGGATGCTCCCTGACAAGAGTTAAAAAGCCTGTAAGTACATCCAGAAAAAGAAATGCGACACTTAGCTGAAAATAGCGTGACGACTTGTTTCTTAAATAATCATGGACTCGTAAACTCAAGTTGTCCTTGTCGTGAGAGCCATCCTGGATAATATTTAATAATCGAAAAACATTTTCGGCAAATAAAGGATGGATATATTCCTCGTTAAACTTAAACTGATTATGCTTTCCAGAAAGAAACAAGCTAATCCGATTTAATGATCCTTCTTTGACCAACGTGTCTGGTACCAGACCCGATACCCCCATACGTTCAAACATTCTTTCAATTACCATTCTTATCCCGTTGAAATGGCTGTCGATTGATTCGTTTGCTTCAATGCACTTAAGAATATTAAAGATTCTGGGAAACTGGGCCTCGCCCAGGAAAACATCATTACAGACTTCCAGGACATCTTCATACTTTTTCCTGATTTGAAAGGTTTGAAGACTTTTACTTGCATTGCTAATGTCCTCAAACAGGCGGTCAACATCTTCAGGATTTGTTTTATCGTAGCACGCAACTTCATTTATTTCCAGGAATTCATTCGTTCCTGATGTGAATTTATCTTTGCCGGAAAGCACGAACCACGGAAAAATCTTCTTTGAAGTGAGCTTATTAATATGTTGCACCGCCGCTCCAATTCCGGATGTGTCTTCCGTTCCTTTCTCCTGATTCTTCTTTTTAAAAAACATGCCGTCCAAAAGAATGCAGTCGAATCTTTCGAGATCCTTTTCCAATACTTCAAATCCTTCTTCATAGGATGTGTACCCATTGAGCCTGATCCCGGCATTCTCTGCGTCTATGATTAACTGAATCATTTCTTCTTCTTTATGTTGATCATCAATCCAAAGTACTTCTATCATGGCTCTTATTTTGACATGGGTATGGAAAACGATACGGCAGTGGTATATTCGGAACCCTCGCATGTTGTATCTAATTCGAGAGTAGAGTTCCCATAGTTATGAAATTTAATGATTTCATCAATCTGATACCCGCCCTGACCCGTATTGGCAGTCTCACCAGCCCTCGAACCTGCTCTTTTGAACTTTTCTAAATCGAAATTCAAAGGAAATGCTTTTCCTGTATTTAGGATTTGCAAACTGATATTTAAACCATTATCCGGTCTATCGACCAGACTATAACCTATATACAAGTCAATTACGAATAGAATTTTATATTCAACAGTCTCTTCGTTTCCAAAAGCATGCACTCGGGCATTGCTTAATATATTGTCAAGGGCGATTTTCAGCAGATTTTTATTTCCCTTTATGATGACACACTCTTTGAGATCATCGATAATATCAGCACCTAATTCAAGATGTATAGATATATTCCTTGGTAATGAGGCCTCTTGATCTCGTATGTAAGTCTGAATGAACTCCACAAAATCGAACTCTTCAAATGTGTAAGCTTTGAAGTTCAGAAATTGATCATTGACATGAAGCAGGTTATGGACATCTTTTAAAATATTGTGCAGAGAACGAAATGTATCATCAAGGCTAATGTCACGAAATTCGCTGGTTTTCGTAGTTCTCCAATCATTATATGTCCGATCCAACGCAGCCTCGATATTTTTTAACCCCCTACTCAAATTCATCAAGGGAGTTCCCAAGGCATGTTTAATGGATGAAAATCGCTGGTAGGCAACGTCAGCCGAATCATGTATTAGCTGATTTCTCCGATCTTCGAGAAGTCTTATTTCGGATGCAATTTCATATGCTCCTGCAACTTTAGCTTGTTGTTCTTTTATTAATGTTGTCAAAATATCCCAGGCCCTTTCCGCCTGGTCTTTATGTACCATTATTTTGATACCACCAACAGCATTCGTAAGTATCGGATCAATAGTTACAGTATGCTCATCTTTCAGCCAACAGTTAATGCCTTCTTCTTCCAGCACCCCTCTGGCAATATGTGCATCTACATAATTATTATAACTATTGATGATTACAAAATCCATTGAATAAAATTATGACAAAAGTATTTCTGGGGAAATAGGGGAAATAAAAAGAGGCTGTTCCAAAAGTCGTCATTGCGAACGAAGTAAAGTCCGCCCGTCTGCCCGATCTGATCATTCA
>JBGTLS010000413.1:0-3583 GCA_041744015.1 Cryomorpha sp.
TTCAAAAAATATAAACTTAGTATAATGGCAGAAGAAAGAACAAGATATTCAGACGACGAACTTGTCGAATTCAAAGAACTAATTGAAAAAAAATTATCTGAGGCACGTGAAGATTTGCGTCAATTGAAGCAATCACTCTCATATGCAGACGACAACAGTACAAATGATACTGCTTCAAGTTTCAAAATGATGGAAGATGGTTCGGAAACCATGTCGCGCGAAGAAACTGCGCAATTGGCATCAAGACAGGAGAAATTCATCGGCCACCTGGAAAGCGCCATGCGACGCATTGAGAATAAAACGTATGGTATTTGCCGGGAAACAGGCAAACTTATTCGCAAAGAGCGCCTTCGATTGGTACCACACGCTACATTGAGCATTGAAGCAAAACAGCAACAAGATAAGCGATAAGCCTGGCTTAGACCGCAAACGTTTACGAATTGCCATCACTACGGTGGCAATCGTTTTATTAGTCGATCAGATTTCCAAAATCTGGGTGAAAACCAATATGTATCTGGACGAATCCCTTACGGTATTTCCGGATTGGTTTTTCATTCATTTCATTGAGAATCCCGGTATGGCTTTCGGACTTGAATTTGGAGGAGACACCGGTAAAGTATTGCTGAGTCTTTTTCGCATCGTTGCCATCGGATTTTTTGCCTGGTATTTGCGCAATCTCATAAAGTCAAAGGCCCACACAGGCCTGATCACGGCTATTTCACTTGTTGTAGCAGGTGCAACCGGGAATGTGATCGACAGTGCATTTTACGGCGTCATCTTCAGTGATAGTCCTCGATTCACACCCGAATTGGCTGTGATGTTTCCTCCGGAAGGCGGATATTCCGATTTTCTCCACGGCAAAGTGGTCGACATGTTATATTTCCCGATTATTGATAGTCACCTGCCTGAGTTTCTCGGCGGTGGTAGATTCCAATTTTTTCGACCCGTGTTTAATATAGCCGATTCGGCGATCACAATAGGAATGGCAATAATCCTGTTTAATCAGAAGAGATTTTTTAAAACCGCATCTGATAAAAAATCAGGTCAGGTGGTTGCCGAAACTCCTGCAGTTTCAGGAGAGCAGGTCGAGCGATAACATGATCGCAAACAATTGTGCCAGCGTAATTTCTCCTTCGATCAGAAAAAGCGCATCGGTAGCAAAAGACTGACTCCCGGCATAAATCACGTTTTCCCGAAAGTTGTATAACACATCCAGCTCGAAATTACTGTCACCCCGGTAAACTTTCTCATTGGTAAAAGTATAGGCGATCTGGGAGGTATACATACCCTGCCCCGTATAGAGCTTATTATCTCTAACAGTATATACCAGATCGAATTCGGAACCCATTGGCCCGCGCATAATTTTATTGCCGATAACAGTGAAGTAAGCATCATTCACGCTGTAGCTAAAAGGTGGTAAAGTCCGGTTGTTATCCAGGCGCAATACCATATCAGTAAAATAGTGACCGTTTCCGGAAAATACGCGGATTTGTGCTGATACCGCCAAGGTGAACAATACGAGGCAAACAGTAAAAAGAAAATAACGAAGATTCATGTGCCGAATTTAGCGAAAATCGTGCCTTCTGTGAAGGTATAAGGCTTATGGAAAAAGAGAATGGGCAATAAGCAAAGGGCAATCAGGTATCAATGACCCTCTTATAAGAGGTATACTAAGCCTGAATCAGCGCCTTTTCCAGAAGTAGTTCGGCAATCTGAATTGCATTCGTTGCCGCTCCTTTGCGCAGGTTGTCAGCCACAATCCAAAGATTTAGTCCATTCTCCAGCGTTTCATCCCGACGAATACGCCCTACAAATACGTCGTCTTTGCCCTGGGCATAACGGGGCATAGGATAAGATTTTACATCCGTGTTGTCCTGAAGGGTTACACCGGGGGTGTCGTGAAGGATCTTACGGATTTCGTTGAGTTCGAAAGGTTTTGAAAATGTGATATTCACAGATTCAGAGTGACCACCTACTACCGGAACGCGAACAGCCGTGGCCGTGACTTTCACAGAGTCGTCCCCGAGAATTTTTTTCGTTTCACGGGTTAGCTTCATCTCTTCTTTGGTATATCCGTTTTCTTCGAAAACATCGCAGTGTGGAATGCAATTTTTGTCGATCGGGTAAGCGTAGACCATAGGTCCATCTTCTCCGCGGCGTTCCCTTTCGAGTTGCTCCACGGCCTCTTTTCCGGTGCCCGTCACCGATTGATAAGTGGACACCACCACGCGCTCAATGCCAAAGGCTTTGTGCAGAGGCGCCAGGACCATCACCAATTGGATGGTCGAACAATTCGGGTTGGCGATGATCATGTCATTTTCAGTAAGGGAAGCCCCATTGATCTCCGGTACGATGAGTTTGTGGTCGGCCGACATGCGCCATGCTGAAGAATTGTCGATCACCCGGGTGCCAACAGCCGCAAACTTTGGAGCCCACTCCTTGCTGGTATCGCCACCGGCCGAAAAAAGCGCGATGTCGGGTTTGGCAGCAATGGCTTCATCCATGCTGTATATGCGATAAGATTTGCCGTTTATTTCCCGGTTTTGGCCAGCACTTCGTTCAGACGCAACTGCAATAATTTCGGTGGATGGAAAATTTCGTTCGCTTAAAACTTCAAGCATCACGCGCCCTACCATTCCAGTGGCGCCAACTACTGCTACCCGCATATTATACTTAATACTTAAGATTGTGTTAACAAATGCTGCGGCCCAAAAGTACTATATTTAGCGCCAAGCTTACACAATGAAGAGAACCGTCAAAAATTTACTTTTCCTGATATGTATTTATTCAGGAATTCTTTCCGCCCAGGTAATTGATAATTTTTCTGATGGGGATTTTACCCAGAATCCACCATGGACAGGGAACGAGGAACTTTTCATCGTGACACCCTACCCTTTGGACGAGACCAATCTGATGTTGCGGAGCAACAGCCCCGGAGCTGGTAACTTCTATCTGTCGACCGAAAACACCCTCACAGATGAGGTATTCTGGTCCTTTTTCTTCAACCTTCGCTTTGCCACTTCCGGCGCCAATTATGTGGATGTGTATCTCATGGCCGACAATGCAGATTTAACGGATGTTCAAAACGGATACTTTCTGCGACTCGGCGGTACAGCAGATGAAATCGCCTTTTTCAAAGTATTCAATGGCGGCCCCCCATCAATGCTCTTTCCCGGTGAGCCAGGACTCATTGGCAGTTCAACAAACAATCCATTTCGCATCTATATGACGCGAAGCTCTGATGGTTTGTGGACATTGTCAATTGATCAGGGCGACAACGGAAATTTTGTTTCTGGCGGAAGCATTACCGACAACGATATAGTTACCACGAGTCATTTCGGATTTCGTATTGTGCAATCCACTGCGGCATCTGTGGTCAATTCACATTTTTTCGACGATATCGAAATTGCACCTATACCAATCGATGAAACCCCTCCTTCTTTAATTTCCGCTCAGGCGCTTTCCCCATCAGAGTTGCTGGTCATATTCACAGAACCACTACTTGAAAGCAGTGTCGTTACCACAAACAATTACTTCGTCAATGGTGGAATAGGCAATCCTACCTCTGCTGCACCGGCGGATG
>JBGTLS010000414.1:0-7274 GCA_041744015.1 Cryomorpha sp.
TGAAACTGGCTTTTACTCTTTTGGGAAAACGGCTGGAAAAATTGCCCGCCTCTCTTTCAGGAAAAGAATTGCTCGACTTTCTCTTTTCCAAAAAAGGCTCGCTAATCGAACCCTGGCAGTTTTGGGAAGAAATCGAAGCCCTCACCAAAGAGATAGAAAACACAAAACCGAAATACGCCCTCGAAATCGGCACGGCCAATGGTGGCACCCTCTTTTTGCTCTGCCGCCTGAGCGATCCCAAAGCGCAGATTATGAGCGTCGATTTGCCGGAAGGGAAATTCGGGGGTGGATATCCCGCATGGAAAACCGGTTTATACCAAAAATTTGCACTTCCCGGTCAAAGCCTGCAATTGAAACGCGCCGATTCGCATCAGACATCGAGTCTGGATGAGGTAAAACGCTTTTTTGGCGATAACCAACTCGACTACTTATTTATCGACGGCGACCACACCTACGAGGGAGTCAAACAGGATTACGACATGTACAGCCCGCTGGTGCGAAAAGGAGGTTTGATCGTGTTTCACGACATTGTAAAACACACCGGGTCATGTCAGGTGGACAAGTTCTGGCAGGAAGTCAAAGTGGGTAAAAGCCATAAAGAATTTGTCAAAGACTGGAATCAGGGAAAATTTGGCATCGGCGTCATTGTAAATTAGCAGGTATGATCAGGGGTTTTGCATGCGGTGTGTTTGACTTGTACCATCCCGGGCATGTGCTCATGCTTGAGGAATGCAAAAAACATTGCGACCACCTCATTATTGCCCTGAACCGGGGAGAATCTTTTGATGAGAAAATTAATCCCGGAAAACGACGACCGTATTTCACTGCAGATGAACGGTATATGATCCTCAGATCGATCCGATACGTGGATGATATTCTGTTTTACAATGACGAAACGGAACTGACGGCGATCATGGAATCCGGCAATTTTCAGGTCAGGTTTTTGGGCGATGATTATCAAAACAAGGCCATCACCGCACCCAAAGCCATTGAAAAGATCATTTTTCTCGACCGAAGTCACGGCTACAGCACCACCGGCATCATTAACCGGATTCTTGAAAGAAACAAGCATTGAGTTCGGATCCCGGCATAAAAAAGGTTCTGATCGTTTCCCAAACGTTTCCGCCGGACGTCGGTATTGGCGGGAGACGATGGGCCAAATTTGCCAAATATTTTTTCCGAAAGGGCTGGAAAGTCGAAGTCATAGCGGCCGATATGAAAAGTTCGACAACGAGTTCCTGGACGGGAGATGTGGAAGGAATTCCGGTAACCAGGTATGCCCACCGCTTTCCGAAAATTCTCAGTTCCATTCCCAAAACCCTGAAATCTAAAATCGCTTACAGGTTGGCACTGGCATCGAACAAACTGTCCGGCAAAGGCACGCCTTATGACCGCGCGCTATTGGATGAAAAGGCGTTTCGAAACCTGTTTTCCGAAAGGATGTGGCAATATAAGCCTGATTTTGTGATTGTTACCGGCGCTCCATTCAACCTCATGGATTATGCCGCGCAGATGCGAATCCACTATCCTTCCGCAAAATTCCTGGCCGACTGGCGCGATCCCTGGATAGGAGATGGGCGATACGGGTACAGTGGACTGAGTGGAAGCCGGCTGCAAAACGAACGCGACAAAGAGCGACGCGTGGTCGAAACATTTGATTTTCTGACCTCTCCCTGGCCTTTCGTTTTACAGGATATCAGCAAAAGGCATTCGGACTTGACCCGGAAAGTTCACTTGCTCCCGCATAATTGGGATCCCGATGATATTTCCGCTGCTTTTGAGAGCGACGAGGATTCACCCATCGACCTTGTGTACGGGGGTAATCTCTACAACAGTTTCCAGGATTTTTTAAAGTTTCTGGAAAAATTTGCTTTCAGGACCCAAAACACGGTGCGCATTTATACCGATGCACAAACATCACTCTCCGAACATCAAACCAACCCCTGGTTTCAAATTAAAAAACCCCTTCCGAGCCGCGATTTTTTTAAAAAAATGGGGGCAGCGCAAAACCTGCTTTTTCTGATCCCGGAGTTCAACAAAGACGGATTTCCCACGAAAGTGCTGGAATACGCCGCGACGGGAAAACGAATGATCGCGGTGGGCTACGCAGGCGAACTCAGCCGGCTCATTGAGTCAAAGGGTTTGGGGATATTCGTAGACTTGACGGATGTCGAAGAAAAATTCGAATCCATTCTCAACGACAACACGCCTCTCCAGCCCGATCAGAAGTGGATCGCGCAACACAAAACTGAAACCATCACCAAAGGCCTGATGAAACTTCTGACCGCACACCGATGAAAACCAAAAAAACCATCTGGATCGTTGTCGGCACCCGCCCAAATTTCATCAAAATCACCCAGTTTCGGGAAGTGGTAAAACATTTTGAAAATCTGGACGTGCGCATCGTGCACACCGGTCAGCACTACGACGAAAAAATGGCCAAGGTTTTTTTCGATCAGTTTGGGATGCGACCGGACCGGTTTCTGGAAGTCGCTCCGGGTCATCCGGGCTTGCAAATAGCCGAAACGATTACGAAACTGACCCATCTTTTTACGGAAGTTAAACCCGACATGGTCATCGTGGTGGGCGATGTGAATGCCACCCTCGCTGCGGCCATCGCGGCCAATAAGTGTGAGATTCCGTTGGCCCACCTCGAAAGCGGCCTGCGAAGCAACGACCTCACCATGCCCGAAGAGCACAACCGGAAAGCGGCCGACGACCTCGCCAGTTTGCACTTTATCACAGAAGATTCGGGCCTTCAAAATTTGCGCGCGGAAGGAAAACGCGAAGCCGGACTAGCCATGGTTGGCAATACCATGATCGATACCCTGGTGGCTTTTCGCAGGCAGATAAAAGCTTCGCGTATAATCGACGAGCTGAGCATCCCGAAAGGGGACTTTGCCCTTGTCACCATGCACCGCCCTTCGAATGTTGATACAGCAGAAGGCCTCAACCTCGTAGCGGAGGTGCTGGAATTGCTTTCGGCAAAACTCCATGTTGTCTTTGTCGCGCATCCCCGCACCTCAAGCCGGATCGAATCTTTGGGACTGGCCGGGCGGTTTGACGCTTTGTCCCGACTCACCATGGTACCACCCCTGGGATATTTCGATTTTCAGCATTTGGTGGCAGCCTCCACCCTCGTGCTCACCGATTCAGGTGGGATACAGGAAGAGACGACGTTTTTACAAAAACCATGTCTCACTTTCCGCCCAAACACCGAAAGGCCTGTGACCATTACAGAAGGGAGCAATACCCTGCTCGAATTTGACCCGGCTGCCATCGCGCCCATCATCGACGCAGTGTTGAGCGGCAATTACAAAACGGGGCGAATTCCTTTACTTTGGGACGGAAATGCCACCGGTCGCGTGCTCGAACGGATCGACGCGTATTTCCAGAACGGTTTTTAAATGAAGATACTCTACTATTCCCCGCATCCACACCTCCACCTCGAAGCCCCCACGGGCTACGGCACGCATATGCGCGAGATGATCAACGCCTGGCGGAATATGGGAATCGAAGTGCGCACGCTCATCGCCGGAAATGCGGCAGCCGGTAAATTCAATGCCCCGACGGTCGGCAAAAGTGTGCGCGGCATCAAAAAATTCATCCCTTCCAAAGTTTGGGAGTCGCTGAAAGATCTTCAATTGATCCGCTTTGACAGCCAAATGGAAAAACGGTTGGAAAACGCCATCAGTGAATTTCAACCCGACCTGATTTACGAAAGGGCGGCCTATCTCCAAAACTCGGGCACCAAAATCGCGAAGCGCACGTCCACGAAACACGTCGTGGAGTTCAACGCGCCTTATCCCCTCGAACGGGTGGCCCTTTCGGGAAAGTCATTTCTGACCCGCACAGCGCGCGACAACGAACGCCAGATTCTCATTCAGGCCGACCACCTGGTTGTGGTGAGCACGGCTTTGAAAGATCATTTTGAAAAAGTGCTCTCAGGCGTTTCCGCAAAAATTCTCGTCGTACCCAATTGTGTGAATCCCGCAAAAGTCAATCACACCCCGGAAGAAGTCGCGCATTTGAAAAATCTCTATGGGCTTCAGGACCAACTGGTCATCGGTTTTGTCGGTTCGATTTTCCCCTATCACGGAGTCGACATGCTCATCCACGCTTTTGCCCAGTCGAAAAACCGTCGGCTCGCGCGTTTGCTCATCGTCGGTGATGGATACACCCTACCCGATCTGAAAGCCCTCGCCAAAAAACTGGGCGTGTTGTCAGAAGTGGTTTTTACGGGAAGTGTTCCCCACCGCGAGGTGTACATGCACATCGATGCCATGGATATCTGTTGCCTTTCCAGAAATGACTGGTACATGTCGCCCGTGAAACTTTTTGAGTACGGCCTGATGAAAAAACCTGTCGTGGCCTCGAAAACCTCTTCCGTGCGTGACGTGATGACCACCGGGGATGCACTTTTGGTGGAAGAGAATATCGAAGATTTTTCCAACGCCCTCGACCGGCTGCTCGCGGATAGCATCCTGCGCGAAAAGCTGGCCAAAAACTGGCATCAAAAAGTAATGGACAACCACACCTGGGACATCGCCGCCCGAAAAATTCTCGACACATGCGCATAGCCCTGCTTACAGACGGCATCGCTCCTTTTGTGACGGGCGGCATGCAGCGACATTCCTTTTATCTCGCAAAAAATCTTTTAAAACTCGGTGTCCGGATAACCCTTTTTCACACTGTGCCGAACGGGCAAAAACCCCCGACGGATGAGGAGGTCGCCAAAGCCCTCGAAGCGCCTGTAGGGTCGCTCTCCGTCATCTTCATTCCCTTTCCAAAAGCGGGCAGATATCCGGGGCATTACGTGAAGGAGTCTTACGTTTTTTCCTGCCAGATCCACGAAGCCCTCGCAGGCCAATGGGGCGAATTTGATTTTATCTATGCGAAAGGTTTTACCGCCTGGTGTTTGCTCGAGTTTAAAAAAGGGGGGATCCACATGGCGCCCATCGGGGTGAAATTTCACGGGTATGAAATGTTTCAGCGCACCGGGCATTTGCAGAGCAAACTCGCCCAGTTTATGTTTCGCTCTCCGGTGGTGTACATCAACCGGGGTGTGAATGTGGTTTTTTCCTACGGCGGGGAAATCACCGAAGTGATCAAAAAGATTGGCGTTCCCGAAGAGCGCATTGTCGATATCGGTTCCGGGATTGACGATTCCTGGATTTTGGAAAAACCCATTCCCAATTCAGGGATCCGGCGGTTTCTCTTCATCGGCCGTTATGAGCGCCGAAAAGGCATTGAAGACCTGCTGCGCTGCGCCAAAGTGATCGGTGATTCCGGGATTGAATTTCACTGGATCGGTCCCATCCCGCCCGACAAAAGGTTGTCGGGCAGGGCCCATGTCTACCACGGCGAAATCAAAGATTCCCAAAAACTCCGCGACCTTATTGACACCTGTCAGGTCCTCGTGGCCCCGAGTCATTCCGAGGGCATGCCCAATGTGATCCTCGAAGCCATGGCCCGCGGTCTGGCGGTGATTTCCACCACAGTGGGCGCCGTTCCGAAACTGGTGGATGAGACCAATGGCGTCCTGATCAAACCCCGCGATGTCAAAGCCCTCCGCCGGGAAATCTCCCGCTTCGCGGCCATGCCCTATTCCGATTTAATGGCCATGCGCCAGGAAAGCCTCCGAAAAGTGATGAAGGATTTCCGCTGGTCGGCAATTGCGAAACAGACGCTGGGGGTGATTCGGAAATTGACTTTTTCGGTGGGGGAGGTGTGAGCTGCATTCAGAGACAGTGATGTCAGAGCCGAGCTCCCAAAAATAAAAATCCAGGAAGATTACAGCGACTTTTCCGAGACTCAAATATTTTGATAGTGAAAAAATTGGGTGATATTTCTTGTGTTTGTGTTTTCAAGAATCCCGGTATTGTTGATTAACAAAACTTTGCATTCCCAGAAATAATTCGTTCATTCAGTCTCGAAAAGAGATGAAAATGAGACCAGAAGACAAACCAATCCTCGCTACCAACTCAAGTCAGCCTTTTGGTAATTTCCCTGGATTGACACTTTGGTTGTGGCTATTCTCCACCCTTTTCGCGGCATCATTACCCACCATGCTTCAGGCCCAATATGAACCCACCCTGGTTCCGGGAAGATCATGGGTCATTTCTGGTTTTCAATTCAATTTTGATTTTCGCTTTCCCGACAGTTTATTTATAAATGGAACAGTTGTGTATGAAGATCAGGATTACTCCGTAATTGGATCTTCCGCAAATATAGGTTATCAAGATACAGTTGCCTTTATGCGTGAAGATCTGGAAAGTGGTAAAATTTGGATGAGGCAATACAGTCCGTATTACGGGCCGTTAGGGATTGTGTCTGAAGAAATGCTGGTGGCTGACTATAGTCTTGAAATTGGAGATACCTTGAATTATACTTTTTTCAATTACTGGGGCGATTTTGATTATAATGTTTTATACACCGTTATTGATACCGGTAATGTGGATGGCCGAAGGTATATTGAATTGAACAATATGGTGGACTCTGTTTTTTCCAGTCATTGGCAATACGGTCCTCAATTCGGCGGGTATAGTTTTTACGCTGTAAATCAATTGCCCCTGAGATTTTATGAAGGAGTAGGACCATCACATGGGCTTCTTTTTCCCCTGGATCGGGATGAGGGTTATATGGCCGATCCTTATGTTCATTGTGCGTATCAGGATGGAGAATTGTATTTCGACGATCCTTATATTATCGGCTGTATGGAAGGTTTAGTGCTCACTACGGAATTACTTCAGCCTTTTAATATATTTCAAATTTATCCGAATCCAGCCACTGGCCATTTCACACTCCGGATGCCAGAGGGTGAAGGATCCGTGGTTGTGGTGGAGATTTTTGACCTAAACGGGAAGGTGCTGCGCCAATGGAATGTCCAATCAGAATATGATGGTTCCTATTCCGTGGAAGGTCTGGCGGCAGGCATCTACCTCGTCAAAGCCAGAAGTTCGAGATGGGTCAATACCCAAAAACTTGTGGTGCAATGAATACAATAAGTAACTTAAAAACCGTAGAAGGCAATTACAGCCGCGCCGCGGCCGGAGGAATGTGTTGATCAGGATTTGTTGATGTGATGATTTGATGATGTGGTGATTTGTTGATTACTTCCCTTCGGTCAGAGAGAACGCTCGTGCCTCGCTTAGTTTGCTGATGTGGTGATTTGTTGATCAGATCATTTTGGTGTATTATTTACAATGGCTTTAGATGAAATTGGTGGGTGGTCTTGATCAGGATTGTTTCAATTGCCGGGCGGCTTTAGCCCC
>JBGTLS010000415.1:0-12512 GCA_041744015.1 Cryomorpha sp.
ATCGTATTTTTCTGCCTGAACCTCTGCCAGACAAGTCCAGCTCTCTTCGTCTTCCGGGAAGAGGATGATCATTTTGGCATAAGTGGCTTCAGCCTCATCCAAATTGCCGGTTTTGACCAGCATTTCTGCCAATAAGTGCCAGTTGTCGAGATTTAATTCGTCGTATTCCAACCCCTTTCGGTAAAAAGACATGGCTGAGGTGAAATCAAGCTGAGCTTCTTTCACCGCGCCCATTCCCATAAGGGCATCAACGTAATTGGCGTCGATGGCAAGGGCATGTTTGTAGTTAATTTCTGCCGATTCAAAATCGTTCAGGCGTTCATAACATTCGCCAATGGCGGCATACACCATCGGGTTCTGTGGGTCGTAAGTCAGTGAATTGGAATAGGCTTCGATAGCCTGCCCATCTTCATCGCAACTGGTGTAAAGATTACCGCGAAGGATATGCGCATTGGTGAAATCCACTTTTATCGCCAGGCAGTAATCGATTGACTGGATCGCCAATTCAAAAAGTCCCAGTTTTTCGTAACAAAGGGAAAGGTTGTACCAACCTACGAAACTGTATGGATGTTCGTCGAGATATTCGTTAAAATAATCAACCCCATTCTCCAATTCTTCAGCCATATCAAAGCAATAGCCAAGTTCGAATAAGCTGGCTTCGTGGTGGGGATTGATTTCGAGAGATTGTTTGAGGCTAATGATCGCGCCTTGAAAGTCTTCCACCATTTCCTGTTCGAAAGCCAGATCGAGAAAAATCTCTTCGTGGTTCTCGGGTGCGGAGTTGAGCGCCTTGAGCAAACACTGTTTGGTGCCTTCAAAATCGCTTAGATTTCGGTGCACCACAGCTTTAAAAAGCAACATTTCCGTATTGGTGGGTTCAGTTGCTTCCAGAAAGTCGAGAATAGTGAGCGCTTTTTGAGGTTGTTTAATCAGGAGAAGGGTATGGGCTTTTTTCAGCATCAGGGCCGAAGAGCCGGGGTGGAGACTCAAACCATGTTCCACCGCATGACGCGCTTTCCGATGGTTGCCACTATCGAGATAGTGATCAGCAATGGCTTCAATATCCTCCACGTCGAAGAAATACGAAGCTCTTTTTTTCAACATGTCTTCAAATCTGTCCACCAAAGCCGGATCAGACTCGAAATAGAAATCACTTGAATATTCTGTCATTCGTCTTTGTACTGGTGCGTCTCTGTCAAATTTAGAAAAAGCCTCACCGGATGATCCGAAGTTCTGGTTTTTGTTTTAAACAATGCAATGCACAAAAAGAGAATATCATGAAAACCTTCGAAGTGCCTTATCATAGCGTCAAAGGTACACTTTTTCTGATCGGAATCCATAAAGCAATGGTGGATAAGTTCGGCATGATCCGCTGGGGAAACATGATCGTATTGGTACATTTGCACGATAAATCGAAGCACCTTGACACTCATAAAATCAATATCCGGAATCCGTGGTACCATTGGCGGACTCCCGGGAGATAATCTGACTCCACTTGACATCGTAAAATTTGCTGCGGCATACGGAGTAATGTTGCGACAAGCATATCCGGATCAAAAAGTAAAGGTGGTGATAGGACGCGATTCCCGGATCAGCGGCGCCATGGTATCACAATTGGTTTCAGCCACACTCAATGGGTTGGGTATCGACGTAGTCGACCTCGGATTGAGCACCACGCCAACCGTAGAAATTGCTGTGCCATTGGAATCTGCTCAGGGAGGTATTATTCTCACCGCCAGCCACAATCCCGTGCAATGGAATGCCTTGAAACTTCTCGACCACCGCGGCGAATTCATTTCTGCGGAAGCAGGAGCAGAAGTAGTTTCACTCGCGGAAAATTCTGATATCGCTTTTGCAGAAGTGCACGAACTGGGCTCATACAGAGCGGATGACTCTTATCTCAACAAACACATTAAAATGGTGTGCGAACATCCCCTGGTGAACCGGGAAGCAATCGCTGCGGCAAATTTTCATGTGGCGCTGGACGCGGTAAACAGCACAGGTGGTTTGTTTATTCCACCCCTGCTCGAAGCCCTGGGCGTTCACAAAATTGAAAAACTCTATTGCGAACCCACCGGTGAATTTCCCCACAATCCGGAACCCCTTCCGGAAAATTTGACAGAACTTTCGAAAAAAGTTGTGGTCAATGGCTGTAACCTTGGCATCGCAGTCGATCCCGATGTAGATCGCCTGGCATTTGTCAATGAAAACGGTGAAATGTTTGGCGAGGAATACACCCTGGTGGCAGTCGCGGATTATGTACTTTCAAAAGTTCATGGAAATTCGGTTTCCAATCTTTCTTCAACAAGGGCTTTGCGCGATGTTACGGAAAAACACGGTGGTCAGTACGCCGCTTCGGCCGTGGGTGAGGTGAATGTGGTGGAATTGATGAAGGCCACACGCGCGGTGATCGGAGGTGAAGGCAATGGGGGCATCATTGTGCCGGATCTTCATTACGGTCGCGATGCTTTGATCGGAATCGCCCTGTTTCTTTCGCATCTGGCCACAACGGGTAAATTGATGTCTGAACTTCGGGCATCATACCCTGCCTATCACATGTCGAAAAACAAAATTGAGCTCACACCCGGAATTGATGTCGATGTCATTTTAAAGAAAGTGGCTGAAAACTATGTCAACGATAAAGTCAATCTCGTGGATGGTGTGAAGATTGATTTTCCGCGTGAATGGGTGCATTTGAGAAAATCGAATACCGAGCCCATCATCCGCATTTACGCGGAAAGCACGTCTGAAATTCAGGCTTCCCAACTTGCTGAAACTATTATTTCGGAGATACGGGCGCTGATTTCTTAAATTTGTTTGACCAATTGACAAAAATGAAGGTTTACCTCGACAACGCGGCTACCACGCCAATGGCTCCTGAAGCATTGGAAGCCATGATGCCCTATTTGCAAAATCATTTCGGCAATCCGTCTAGTACCCATCAGTTTGGACGCGCCTCCAAATCGGCTATTGAAACATCCCGCAAAACCATTGCCCGGCTGCTCAACTGTTCCCCGATGGAAATTTGTTTTACCTCCGGCGGTACAGAAGCCGACAATATGGCCATCAATGGTGCTGTAAACGAACTCGGGGTAAAACATATCATATCATCACCCACCGAACATCACGCTGTATTACACTCTGTGTCGCATTGCGCTTCGAACGATGTGCGCATCAGTATGGTAAATCTCGATGCCAGGGGTCATGTCGATTTGGATCATCTCAAAGAGCTGTTGGCTTCCGCCAAAGAAAAAACACTGGTATCGCTCATGCACGCCAACAACGAGGTAGGCACTTTGCTCGATCTCGATAAAGTCTCTGCCCTGTGTGAGGAATACGGCGCCTTGTTTCATTCCGATACTGTGCAGACAATGGGTCATTACCCACTCGATTTAGCCAAAACGAAAATTCATTTTGTGGTGGGTGCAGCGCATAAGTTTCACGGACCAAAAGGTGTTGGGTTTCTCTACATCAACCGGGCTGTTCACGTGCGGCCTTTGATTCGGGGCGGTTCTCAGGAGCGCAACATGCGAGCCGGGACTGAAAATATTTACGGCATTGTCGGTATGGCGAAAGCTCTGGAACTGGCCTGCGAACACTTCGATGCACACCGCACGCACATTGAGAATCTGAAAGCACATATGAAGTCGCGCCTTCAGGCAAAAATTCCCGGCGTATCGATCAACGGTTGTGAAGAACGAAGTTTGTACACCGTCTTAAATGTTCGCCTTCCGGAATCTGAGAATGCGTCCATGTTGCTCTTTTTGCTCGATATCGACGGCATCGCCTGTTCGGGTGGAAGCGCCTGTTCCTCGGGAAGCAATCAGGGAAGTCATGTTTTACGTGCATTGCAGGTGGACAATACTGCGCCGAGCATTCGGTTTTCATTCAGCAGGTACACTACCATCGAAGAGATCGACTATGCGGTAAACCGGCTGAAGGTGCATCTCATTGGAAAGTCAGTTCCGGCTTAATCGGTTGTCGATTTGCAGTAAGGCGATTTCGCCGATTCACTGACCGTGTATAAATTCGGATTATTCAAAGGAAAGATTATTTTTGCAGCCCCGTTCCCCCATGGGTTGTCAATTTCGGGGTGTAGCTCAGGTGGTAGAGTGCACGTCTGGGGGGCGTGAGGTCGCAGGTTCAAGTCCTGTCACCCCGACCAATAAAAGAAAACCGTCTCGTTCTTATTCAGAAGAGACGGTTTTTTTCTCTAACAATAATTCACATTTTACGGTGTTTTTGAATCCAATGAAATATGAGTTTTTGCGTTTATCTACATATGTTTAGACCACGTTTATCCGGGTTTTTGCGGCCCATATTCCTCCTGCTGTTTTTGATGTTTTTAGGTACTGGCTTATTGCTTTCGCAAAAAGACCAGCGATATGCCGACATTGACAGGGTCGCTCTTGGCGCTTCTTCCAGCGATACGCAAACCTCTCAGGCGCTCGCCAAGTATATCGGAAAGAAATTTGAGAGTGAGGCAGACCGTTCAAGAGCCATCTATGCCTGGATTGTAAACAACATCCGCTATGATGTGGCGAATATGTACAACATCACACCTTACGCCAGTACCACCGATGTGGTGATAGATGTTTTGCGGCAGCGAAAAGGCGTATGTATGCATTATGCCGAACTCTATGCCGAAGTTGCCAATCAGCTTGGAATCCGTGCGCTGGTGGTGCCGGGCTATACCCGGCAGAACGATGCAATCGACGAAATGCCCCACGCCTGGTGTGCTACGATGATCGACGGGGAGTGGCAATTGCTCGACCCGACCTGGGGTGCCGGATATCTTCAAAACAAAAAGTTTGTACCCTTGCTCAACGACCATTTTTATATGACCCCGCCCGAAGAGGTTATTAAATCCCACATGCCTTTCGACCCGATGTGGCAAATGTTGAAACAGCCGGTGGACCATAAATCGTTTGGTTCTGGAATTTTGACGAAGACGGATGTTCAACCCGATTTTCATTTTGCGGACAGTCTGGCGGAATATCTCGCAAAATCGCGTGTTGAACAATTGCAGGACGCCGGCCGGCGAATGGTTGAGAGCGGTATCGCCAATTCCATGATGGTTGAGGCATTAAAGTTCAATGAACAGGAATTGGTGTTTATTTCCCAAAAAGGGCACATCGATTTGTTTAACGATGCCGTGACATCATTCAACTCGGCCATAGACGGAATGAACGCTCTGGTGGCTTTCAGAAACAAACAATTCACGCCGGCTAAATCCGATAAGGATCTGAAAGCAATGGCAGATGCGGTGGCCGATGATTTCCGAAAAGTGCGGATGCAACTCGAAGCCATTCATCCCCATGCTTCCGAATCGGGACCACCGGTGAAGGAAATGCAGCGCTCGCTTGATGAGGCGGAAGCCAATTTTCAAATGCATGCGACTTTCGTGGAAAAATATTTGGAAACGCCTGCTGCAAGTCGAAAAGCACTGTTTCAGAAAACGCAATCATCGGGAAACCGATAGGCAGGGTTTTTTAGGCTGAATTTAGTTCGTTTTCTGAAGAGGGGATTAAAAAATCTTCCACACAAATCCCACCAATTCCATCATCCATGCCATACCGACATGGATGATCACACCTCCCCAAATATTGCGGTGTTTGAGGGCGATAACTCCGAGAATGTATCCGCCAAATATCGAGCTGATGGCTTCCGTCATCGGTTTGCCGAAATGTATAATGCAATACGCCATGACCATGGGCAGGATGGCGTGGGGGCCCAATACCCTGGCCATCCCAATTACAAAGAATCCCCGAAAAAGGTATTCCGTTGAAATGAAATCGAAGCCGTAAGGTATCTCGTAGAGCAATACTGCCCACCACTCCGGAATCTGATGAAATTCGGCAAATCGATCTCCATAACTCCGTTGATACCGCGGATAGAATTCCTGGATGTCTCCAAAAAACCCGGCTATGATGACCACAATGGCTGCGATTCCCAAAATGAGAAAATAGGGCCTGGCATCAAAACGGCGGATGGCGATGCCGTAGTAATGTCGTGGTTTTACAATCTCAGTCAGCATGTAAAAAATCAGCAGGGGGAAGATCACGGTTAAAATGGCTTTACCCTTGGATATAACCCGGTATAGAAAATGGACCTCCTGTTCCTGAAATTGTCCGCGAACATAAGGCCACAAACTCCACGATCGGTCAAAAGCGAGAATGGTGAAACCTGCAAAAAACATCAGCCAAAACCTGGGATTTCGCAACCAGGAACGCTCTTTTCCGGTTAAAAAAAGGAGGGTACAAACGGCGAGGTAGGGCAGGGCATGGAAAAGAAACATCCACAAAAACCGCAATCCAAATACGGGTTCTTTGTCAATAATCCCATCCTCGAGATCGAGCGCGTAATTAATCCAAAAAATGGGTATGGTAATCACCGCAAATCCCACCACCAATTTCCAGGTGAGGTGGGTGGACAGATGGTCATACAGAATTTTGAAGATGTTTTTCACCGGGGGCGAAAGTAATCTAAATTGAACCACCTAACAGGATGAAGGTACCCTCTGACAAGGCTATTTTTTGCGAAAGTAAAATCTGCATCTCAGGATTGAACCAGGCCTTTCTCCCGCGATATCCATTTGTTTCCTATCACGATTACGACGGCTGCGGTGCCAAACATGATAAGGCTGTATATGGCGCTTGGAATTGCCATCATGGAATTTTGCAGAAGGGTGGCCGCTACAAGAATTCCGAGGGTTCCGTTTTGGATGCCGGTTTCGATGGCAATGGTCAGGCTTTGTTTTCGGTTCTTCAGAAACAGCCATCCGACGAGAAAACCGGTAAGCAGAGAGGCGATGTTTAAGGCGAGGGTGATGGGGCCGATAAGGATAAAAAATTCCACCACGTTTGCGCGTTCCTTGAGAAGTGCTGCCAGAATAATCACGGCGAGAAAAACAGCCGAAATGATTCTCACCGGCCTGTCTGCTTTCGCAGAAATATCGGGTCGACGATTTTTGATCCACATACCGATACCAACAGGTAAAACGGTAATTCCAAAAATCTGGATTACCGTCTGACTCCAGGGCAACCGCACCGTGCCGGCCTCTCCGAAATACGCGATGGAAAAATTGACGATGAGTGGGATGCTCAGAACAGTAACGAAAGATGAAATGGCGGTAAGGCTGATTGACAGGGCTGTGTCGCCTTTTGACAAGTGGCAAATCAGATTGGAAGTCGCACCGCCAGGACAAGCCGCAATGATCATTACACCGACAGCCAAAACACCGCCCAATCCAAAAAGTGAAATTAGTCCAAAACCGATAAGGGGGAGAAGGATGAGCTGACAAATGAGCCCAAGTAATACCCCGCGTGGAAAGACTAAAATGCGTTTGAAATCCTGGATGGTGAGCGACAAGCCCATGCCCACCATAATAAAAGCGAGGGAGAGGGGCAGAAACACGGCGGTGAGGATGCTTTCTTCCATGGAGTTCTAATATGGGTGGGAAAATAGGGAAATGGGTTAATGTGATATAAACAGATGCATTATCCGTTAATTTGATTGAGTATCGCTTATCGTTCCATCCGGTTTGTCTGCGCTTGCGTCGATTGGAGTTGCTCGAGGTGTTGGCGCTTGACAGGTGCAAGTTTGCTTTGAGCGTAAGGGGTGTGGTAGCTATGGGCTGTCAGGAAATTAATTTGAATTTTGAGCCATTCTGCATCAGAAAGGGAAGGCTTGAAATGTTTCATTTCCTGATAAAGCCTGGTGCTGAAAACTTCGTATCGGCTGGTGCCCAAATAATATAAATCAGCATCTGCAACGATTTTTTCCAAAAGGGTAGTGGGTCTTTGGGGGATTCGTGTAGCCATGATCATACCACATATTTGGTCGATATGATTTTCCGAAAGGCCGAAAGCCTGTAAATCCTGTCGGGCAATATAACAACCCTTTTCCTCGTGGTTTTCGAGGCCCAGCAGAAATCCCGTATCATGGTAAAGTGCACCAAAACTGACTAACCTGCGTGCATCATCATCAAGTCCCGCTTTCCGGGCGAGAATGCGTGATACTTTTACAATGAACTCTGTGTGGTGGCGGTTGTGATACGTATAATATTCGGGCAATCCGGTTTCCAGCCGGGCGTAAACATTTTCAAAAATCTGAAGATCGGAAATCAATTTTTTTATCTTTTATTTTCTTTTTACTATCCCCCCTTTAACTTCCTTGATGCTGTGCATAAAGAGGAAGGCATTGGGGTCTATTTCGCTGATAGCCTCTTTGATACGGTGTATCTCAAGTCTGGTTACCACGGTCATTACCACATCACAGTTTTCATGAACGTGAAAAGAACCCGGGAGGTATCCGCGCTCGGCTTTATAAATGGTGATCGCTTTGCCAAAATTATTAACGATGATATCCTTTACTTTTTCGGAATCTTTTGAAATGATATTCAATGCTGTAAATTCTTCAAATCCATCCACTACGTAATCAGTGGTTTTCATGGCCGTAAAATAAACAAGAATAGAATACATACCCGTTTCTATTCCAAAACTGTAAGCAGCTCCGATGATGATAAGGGTGTTGAGGGCGAGAATTATTTCCCCGGAGGTGAAGGCTGATTTTTTTTCGGTGTATTGTGCGATGACTTCCAGTCCATCGATCACCCCACCACCGCGGATAACGAATCCAATTCCCAAACCGATGAAAAAGCCGCCGAATACAGCGATTAAAACTTTGTCGGTGGTGAAAACAGGTATTTGGATAAAATACATGCCCGCAGCCAGCAGCAGAATGGCGATGAGCGCCTGAATACCAAAGGTCCGACCTATTTTGCGAAAGCCGAGTATGAGAAATGGAATGTTGATAGCGATAAGCAGGAAGCTGATGTGAATGTCTGCAAAACCTTTCACAAGGATTGAAATCCCGGTGACTCCTCCGTCGAGAAAGTTGTTGGGAACCATGAATCCCTGAAGCCCAATCACGGCGAAGGCCACACCAAAAAGTGTAAACAGGATTGATCTCAGTGAGAAAATGGAACTCCAGTAAATTTTATTTGAAATGTGCATTGAAAGCGTTTGATTCGTATTGGTTGGATTTGTGAAATTATAAAAGTTCTCAACGCAATACCTGATAGACCGTCATTGGTTCTTTTTTATTTTTCATTTTAATCTCACCTACCTGCTCGCACTGAAATGATTCTTTAATAATGTTGTAGTTGGCTTCGCTGATGAGGATTTGACCTATTGCAGCTGCTGCCTGTAAACGGGCGGCAACATTGACAGCATCTCCAATCACTGTATAGTCAAGACGTCGCAACTGAGCCGAACCGATATTGCCCCACACCATATCTCCACTGTTGATTCCAATGGAAACTTCAGGTTTGTAATTTTCAGCTCCGATACCGATATCGGCCCGGTGGATGGCATTGCGGATTTCCAGAGCAGCGTCTATTGCCCGGTCACGATGGAATTCTCCTTTAAAAGATGCCATTACCGCATCTCCCAGAAATTTATCGACCACCCCTTCATGTTTAATGATTTCATGCACAATGATATCGAAATAGGAATTGAGCATTTTGACTACCTTATCGGCAGGTTGAGTTTCGCTGATGGCGGTAAAACCACAAATATCGATAAAGGCAACGGTCCCTTCTGTTGTTTCATTTTGAAAAAACGCCGATTCCATTTCCTTTCCGCCCATGAAGTTGAGCACCGTTTCGTCCACGTACATGCGGAGGATATTGTTTTCCTTTACGGCCTGCAAAGTCTTTTTAAGCGCAGCAACGTGCAGGATTGTTTTTTCGATGGTTATTTCGAGATCTTTAAAATCAATCGGTTTTGTGATAAAATCAAAGGCTCCGCGGTTCATTGCGGTGCGAATATTTTCCATGTCGCCATATGCCGACACGATTACAGACTTGAGCAGTGAATTCTGTTCGTGCAGTTTGGTGAGCAGGGTCAGTCCGTCCATTTCTGGCATATTGATGTCGCTGAGTACAAGGTCGACATCGGTGTGTTCGAGGAGTTGTTCGAGGGCGTGGCGGCCGTTTTCGGCAAAAATGAATTCGTATTCGTTTTGTCTTATTTTTTGACGGAAACGCTGCTTGATCAGCACTTTTAAATCCTCTTCATCATCTACAACCAATATTTTCGTCATAATTTCTAAATAAAATCAGGAGATGAGCTGTGTAATTTCCGATTTCAGGGAAGCAAAATCAATTGGCTTGGTAAAAAATTCTTTGGCTCCCGATTCAATGGCTTTGTTGTAATTGTCGCTGTCGCCATAAGCGGAGATCATACTCACACTGATATGCGGAAACTGCTTTTTTATTTGTGTGAGCAATTCCAGACCTGTCATTCCCGGCATATTGATGTCTGAAAATACATACACCACCTGGGGAGGTTTGTCTTTTGTCAAAATATCAAGTGCTTCCTGACCCGAAAAAGCGAAGACCATTTCGAGATCATGGTTTTTTATTTCTTTTCTGAATTTTTGCCGAAAGAGCATTTCAACATCTTTTTCGTCGTCTACAATGAGGATTTTCATGGTGTTTTAATTTGATTGGTTATAGGTAATTCTATAATAAACCGGGAGTAGGCATCAGGCTCCGATTCTATAGATATTTGTCCTTTATGGTTTTTGATAATGTCGTGTGTGATGCTGAGTCCGAGCCCTGTTCCTTCCGTTCCCTTTTTGGTGGTGAAAAAGGGTTCAAAGAGTTTTTTGCGCATCTCTTCGGGTATGCCGGGACCGTTGTCTTCAAATGATACCATCACCTTGTTGTTTTTCTTATCCGATTTTACAGTAAGTAAAGGCAAATAAGCACCATTTTGCGAAAGCAGGGTTTTGTCGCGCATGGCATCAAAGGCATTCTTACACAAATTGAGCACCACGCGGCTGAAGTCTTCCGGGTACACAGGAATGCTGCCGATGCCTTCATCGAGTTCGTAATTGATCTTCACGTTGATGGGGTTCTTCCCGGCGCGCATGCCGTGGAAGGCCAGATTTACGTATTCGCGAAGGAGATCGTTTAAGTCTGTGGGCTCCAAAATGCCGCTGCCCCCGCGCGAATGCATAAGCATAGACTTCACAATGCTGTCGGCGCGTGTGCCGTGTTGGTGTATTTTTTTCAGATTTTCGGCTACATCACCGAGCAGGTCTTTGACTTCTTTGGTGGTGTCATTTTGTGAAAGCTTATCTAAGGCTTCTTTGATTTCATCCACATACTCCAGGCTGAGCTCGGAGAAATTGTTGACGAAGTTCATCGGATTTTTGATCTCGTGGGCGATGCCGGCGGCGAGCTGACCCAGCGCGGCGAGTTTTTCCTGCAAAACGAGTTGGGTCTGTGTGGCTTTGAGCTCTTCCAGTGAGGCTGCCAGCTCGGCAGTCTTTTGAGCCACTTTGGCTTCTAGTTCCTGATTTTTTTTCTTCCAGTCGTTGATGTGCCAGGTGTCATCTTCGCTCATTACCGGTGTGGAGCCATGCCAATGCACCACTTTCCACTGCCCATCTATTTTATCGAGTGTCGTGCTGATGCGGAAAGGAAACTCAACCATCCCATCGGGAAGTTTCAGCTTTATCTCCCCCTCTTCCACAATTAGTGCCGCCTGGCCACTGGCCAATATCCGCTTACGAAGTTGTTGCCGGTCAAAGTGGAATATGGCGTTTGCGCTTTCTGTAATTTGTTTTTCAACCAATTTGCGGCAGTCCGCAAGACCTTGTATTCTTTCGTCGATGGTGGTGCCGAATCCTGTGATATCGGGGACGACAACTTCGTTCAGGTTGTCCAGGTCCATTTCCATGATCATGACTTTCATGAAGGTGGCATAAACTTTATCCAGATCAGATTCTGACTTCATATCCTGGGGATTGGTCATCCTACGTATGGTTGGTTCTCTTAAAATATGCATCCAATACGTCGAAGTGTTCAGCTTGCTTTTGGACTTCTGATGCGGAACTCCGGTTGTGATGGTTTCTCATAAAATGCTCGTATTGAATGGCGCATTCGGGTAAAGATAATAGCTTTTGCCAAAGATGTACAGGCCATTAAATATTTCGATTTTACAATGGTATCACTTACAGAGATTGCGGGATATAAAAAATGCCCGATTTAAGTTTTCTCCGACGCTATTTCTCCCAATCAGAAAGCTGAGGTTTATTATATTCGCGCTCTGTACACTTTGCCACGCTTAGGGCACGATAAAAGAAGATGAATATGAAAAAAATGCTGGTATTTGTAAATTTTACGGAGGCTTCTCTGCAAGCTGTGAAGCAAGCTGCGGTTTTGTCAAAGCTGCATGGTGGACTCCTACACATCTGTCATGTATCCAAAGATGAAAATGATGGTGAAGCCCAGCAAAAGCTCAACGACTACGCCAAACTTGTAGAAGAGCTGGGCGGCAAGGTTTCAATTTTGACTGGAATAGGTGACTTTTTTGCGGAAGCACCCGCCATGACAAAACGTGTCGCGCCGGATTTGGTAATCATAGGTACCGTAGGCCTGGAAGGATTTAGCATAAGTCATTTCGGCTCGGCTATTTACAAGTTGGTCCGATCACTCC
>JBGTLS010000416.1:0-4576 GCA_041744015.1 Cryomorpha sp.
GATTAAGCTTGTCAATTAGGGCATTTTTTTTCTCACACGAATCTGGCTTTTTTCTTTTGGTCCTACGCTTTTACAATTGACAGTATTTTTCAATCCATTAAATCAACTTGTCATTCCCTTTCTGAATAGTTGAAAATTTTGAAAACTGGGAACTTAGCGCAGTGGCTTCACGACCGACAGTAGTCCGTATGAACGAGAGTAATGACAGGGCCGCCAGGGGTCCAGTGATTAGAATTTGAAACTTCCCCAACAAAATTCCTTTCCCATGATATAAAAGGGTCAAAAAGCTACAGTTACGTGTACCTTTTCCACAAGAGTGGGGCGTCATCGATTCTCAACACCCCATAATTTTTCGCAATACACTTCCGGCTTTTCTGTAAATCCATAATCTCGTATTACCCATTGTCATTGCAATGACCTGTGCATATGAACCAATCCTTTCATTTTGTCATTTCCCGCTGATCAACCGTTTTTTCGCCTGCGGTATATTTTTTGAAAATGTTAAAATGAACCCATAAACCTAATATCATGATTGGATGGATTATAACCTGTGCAGTATTGGCCCTGATTTTTGCCGTACTCGGCTTTGGAGGCATCGCACGCGGATTTGCCGGAATTGCTAAAATTCTGTTTTATATACTTCTCGTTGTCCTTGTCATTACGCTTATTGCAAGTATGGTGTGACAATGACTTATTGAACAGTCTTTTATGATATAAGTGATCGATGATGAATGTTTGAAAGGTAGTCTGAAAATGACTACCTTTCATGCTTTTTAGTGTATATGAGACATATCTTTATCATCCTTGCTGTGTTCATCACCGGCCATGCCGAAGCGCAAAGAGCGGTGGTCATTTCATCCATTCCGGCCAATACACCCCCCGGTGCGGACATTCACCTCGCATCCTCCGCCAATGGATGGAATCCCGGAGATCCAGATTGGGTTTTCGCTGCCTGGAATGAGCAGTGGATTTTTGATATTCCTGCTTCCGCACCCAACGTTTTTCAGGGCAAAATGACCATGGGCAGCTGGCAATCGGTGGAAGGCAATGCAGCGGGCGGATTTCTCCCGGACCGCACGTTTAATTTCACATCCACCGATACCCTTGTGGTCCAAATCCTCTCCTGGGAAGGTATGGGCGGGGGTGTGGAGCTTCCGCCAAATGTGGTGGTACTCGATGACGCGTTTTTCATGCCCCAGCTCGACCGAACCCGGAGAATCAGGCTTTTTCTTCCTTCCAATTACGATTCCACCACACTCGATTACCCTGTGCTTTACATGCACGACGGCCAAAACCTGTTCAGCGCTGCGGAGGCTTTCGCCGGGGAGTGGGAGGTGGATGAAACCATGCTCGCTTTCGAGGCGGATGGTTACAACGGCGCCATTATCGTGGCCATCGACAATGGGGGAGGACATCGGATCGCAGAATATACCCCATATGCCAACGCGCAGTACGGCGGGGGAGATGGGGCACTGTACACCGATTTTATCGTTGAAACGCTAAAACCTTTTGTCGATGAGAACTACCGTACCCTCACCGACCGCGAAAACACCGGAATCATGGGGAGTTCGCTGGGAGGGCTTATTTCATTTTATGCAGCGGTCCGCCACCAGGATGTATTCTCCAAAGCCGGTGTGTTTTCGCCCTCCTTTTGGTTTACCGACGATATCTATGATTTTATGCAAACCACGGGAAAAGAGGCAGATATGCGCTTTTTCTTTCTGGCCGGAGAACTGGAGTCGGGCACCCTTGTTGCAAACGTTGAAGAGATGATTTCCGTGATGGAGACCGCCGGTTTTCAGGAAACTGAAATCAGGTTTGACACCCATGCTGATGGCCAACATTCAGAATGGTTTTGGGCGCGCGAGTTTCCCGATGCCTTTGAATGGCTTTATATGTCGTCCACCGTGGATATTTCCATCGCTCAGGCCGAAAAAAAATTGAAAATCCACCCCAATCCGGTCACGGACACCATGTGGATCATTTTGCCGGAAGGCGAAACAAATGCGACTGTACAAATCTTTGATGTGGCCGGACGATTGTGTTTTGAAAAACGCCAGGTGGGACCATCCCTCGACCTGGGACATTTGCCGAAAGGCACTTACCAACTGAGGCTTACGACCCAACAGCACACCTATACCGAAAACTTCGTCAAGCTTTGAAACGCTTCATTTTTCTGATTTGGCTTTTTCTCCCCGTTTTGACTTTTGGACAGAACGTGATGGTGGAAAATGGTCCTTTGTATTCGGCTCTGGACATCCCCAAAATATATGTCACCATCGACCCGGATAGTCTCGACGCACTCTATCTGGAAGAAAACTGGTACGAAGACCACGAATATCCGGCACAGATGGTCTTTGAAACTGCCTCGGGGTCGGTTTCACTCGATCTTATTGGGCTCCGCTTTCGCGGAAATACATCCCGTGATAAAGTCAAAAAGTCTTTCAAGCTTTCGCTGAATGCCTACGTACCGGGACAGAAAATTCAGGGTGTCGAAAAACTCAATCTCAACGCGGAGGTCAACGACCCTGCAATGATGCGATCGCGGTTGACCTGGGATTTATTCAAGGGCAAGAATATTCCTTCTCCGCGTTCAAACCATGTGGAACTCTACATCAATGGCGATTATTATGGATTGTACCTGAATACGGAACATATTGATGATGAATTTGTAAATACCTGGTTTG
Source organism: Cryomorpha sp. (assembly GCA_041744015.1). Classification (GTDB taxonomy): domain Bacteria; phylum Bacteroidota; class Bacteroidia; order Flavobacteriales_D; family Cryomorphaceae; genus JBBQZU01. Next base: position 2,688 of record JBGTLS010000416.1, read on the forward strand.
GCAATAAATCGGGGAATCTGTACAAGTGCACCTATCCCGCCGATCTGAACTTCATTTCCAACAATCCCGATGATTACAAAGTTGTTCCCTGGAACAACCGCACCTATGATCTCAAAACCAATGTGGAAATCGACGATTATTCCGACCTCTCTGAGTTCATTGGGTTTTTGAATCAGTCAACTGACGCTGAATTCGCCTGCAAATTTTCGCAGTATTTTAATGTGTACAATTACCTCAAAATCGCGGCTATTGATGTCCTTACCGGAAATTGGGATGGGTACATCTACAACCAGAATAATTTTTACCTCTACCACAATCCCCTTACCGGGAAATTTGAATACATCCCTTACGACCTCGACAATACCTGGGGCATCGACTGGCTCGACCGTGACTGGAGCAACCGCAACCTCTATCAATGGAGTCAGGGTTCCAACAACCGGCCTCTGTACGACAGGTTGATGGATGTTCCCGATTTCCGCAACATTTTTTCCTGGCATATCCACGATCTGCTCGACAACAGATATTACACCACCGAACATCAGGTTGCCATTGAAAATCTTCAGGATTTTATAGCGGCTTCTGCGCTCGCGGACACTTACCGGCCCATCGATTACGGATGGTCGGCAGATCATTTTTTTAATTCGCTGACCGAAGCTGCCGGTGGCCATGTCGACTTTGGAATTTTCCCTTTTGCCAACGCCCGAAAAAACAGCGCCCTTTCTCAGGTGGAAAATGTGGCCATCGCCCCTGTGATTTGGGATGTAAAGGAGAATTTTTCCAATTTCCCGGAGGTATTGGAAATTCGCGTGATCGTTGATGGTCCTGTGAGTCAGAGTGCCACAATAAACTGGTGGGTGGATGGAATTTCCCAATCCAGCCTTTTGGTAAATGGTGTTCAATCAACCTATAATTTCGAAGCCAATCTACCCTCCAATGCGGGAAGTCTTGAATACAATGTGACAGTGACTGGCGCGAATGGGCTTTCGCGAAACGCTTTTTGCGAAAGCAGAACCATCCAACTCAACCAAAATACACCCACCGTCGTAATCAATGAAGTGATGTCATCCAATTCATCCACCATTGCAGATGAACATGGCGATTTCGACGATTGGATCGAGCTTTACAATTACGGCACTGCTCCTGTTAATCTGTCGGGATTTCATTTGAGTGACAACAATTCTGCACCACTGAAATGGGCGCTCCCAGCCGTAGACATTCAGCCCGGTGAATTTATGCTTATCTGGGCCGACAGCGATATGGCGCAGGGACCATTTCACACCAATTTCAATATTAGCGCAAGTGATGAAACGATTTATTTGTTTCGTCAAAACGGCGACGTGTTGCAACACATCGATCAGATTGCTCTGCCGCCGCTGCCCACCGACTACACGTTTGGTCGTGCCCAGGACGCTTCTCTGCCGTGGATTTTGTTCTGGTTTCCCACCCCCGGCGCACCCAATCAAGGGCCGGTCAATACCGCCGACCAGTCGCAAATTTATCTGACGCCTTATCCAAATCCCTCAAATGGAATGGTGCAGCTTGGACGCATTGTTCAATATCGTGTGCACGACTTAACAGGAAGATTGCTCTTTGAAAATAAAGCTGATCATATTGATTTGTCGGCTTTCGCCAATGGGTATTACATGCTCAGTGCGGAGGGAAGGTCTTATAAAATTGTCAAGGGAGATTAGAAAGCATCTTTGCAGACAGTTATATCTGAAGTACCAAATATTCCAGACAGTGTCTGGAAAATTGAGTTCGATATCTGAGATCGGCAGAGACGTGATTACCTTTCTCGCACTTCGGTAATTCTCAGGACCAAAAAAAAAAGCTTGATAGTCTGGATTTGTAAATGAATAACGGGATCCCTCGCTGGCGCTCGGGATGAC
>JBGTLS010000417.1:0-19658 GCA_041744015.1 Cryomorpha sp.
CGACCAACCGCTTGGCAAACGAATGCAGTGGGGTCTCGAGGCCAATGATCAGGCCGCCAGCGACGGTCAGGTCGTCGGAGTCGTCAGGGATTTCAATTTCCAGTCCCTGCACAACCCCATCGAACCATTCGTATTTATTTACAACATCCAGCCGACAATTATCATTTCTTTTCGCATCGCCGCCGGACAAATGGAAACAGCCCTGGACAAGGTACGCGATCTCTGGGGGGACTTTGCACCCAAATACAACATGGATTTAAAATTTGTCGACGAGCAATTCGCCCTCCTCTACGAAACCGAGGAGCGCATGCTCACCATTTTTGGCTACTTCGCCATCATCTCCATTTTCATTGCCAGTCTTGGTCTTTTTGCCCTGAGCGCTTTCACCATCCAACAAAGAATCCGCGAAATCGGCATCCGGAAAATTCTCGGCGCTTCGGTTGGTCAGATTATCCAATTGCTCGGAAAGGAATTTCTGGTGCTGGTTCTTATAGCTGCAGTGATCGCCCTGCCCCTGGCCTATTATTACCTGAACCTGTGGTTAACCGAATTCGCCTATCATATTTCTGTCCACATCGGTATGATGTTTCTCGTGGTACTCTTCACCCTGATGCTCGCCCTGGCCGTCATATCCATCCATGCCTATCGTGCCGCGCGGGCGAATCCTGTGGAAGCGCTACGGGTGGAGTGAGTTGGGAATGCGGAATGCGGAGTTGGGAATGTGGAGTGGGGAGTTCGGAATTGGGAGTGCGGAATGCGGAATGCGGAACCGACCGACGGTAGTCCGTCTGGAAGGGAGCTCACTGGCCGCAGGGAAGTAATTCAGAACCGACCAACGGCAGTCCGAATGGAAGGGAGGTAATCACCGCATCAACAAATCATCTCATCAACAAATCAACAAATCATCATCGTTCATACATCAACGTTCACTTTGTATTTTGCGTAAAGATTTATACTTTCATCGGTTACAGGGATATACATAATTTCACCCTGATTCTATTCACAGCAATGAACATTCCACGACTGCTTTCTTTCATCGGATTTTTGATTTGTTCCGTGGCACAGGGACAGGGAATTAATAAATCAAGGCTTGATACACTCTTATTCCATGCCGAACAGACCAATTCAGAAGCGATTATTGTTTATAAAGACAACCAATTGGTGGCGGAAGAATATTTTGGCAGGGCTAAGGCCAAAAATAAAATAGAAAGTATGTCCTGCACCAAAAGTATCGTAGGACTTGCCGTGGCATGTATGCTTTCAGACAATTTGATTGACAGTCTGGATATTCCCATCGCAACCTACTTTCCCGAGTGGAGACAAGGTCAAAAACAATTGATCACTTTAAGGCATCTGGTGAATATGACTTCCGGAATCCAGAACAATCCCAATGCATCAGTAGAAATTTATCCAAGTCCTGACTTTGTACAGCTGGCCCTCGCTGCCGAACTTTCAGACAAACCCGGTGAAACCTGGAATTATAATAACAAGGCATTAAACCTAATGGCCGGTGTCATAGAGAAAATTACCGGCCAACGTATGGACCTATACATTGGCGAACGGCTTTTCAAACCTTTGGGGATAATAGATTTCACCTGGACTTTGGATGATGCCGGCAACCCGCATGTCATGTCAGGGTGTCAAATACAACCTGCGGACTTCGTGAAAATTGGACTGTTGCTGCTGAACAAAGGAAAAATTGAGAACAACATTGTAATCGCAGAAAAACATATAAATGAGGTAATCCGGCCCTGCCCTCAGTTTCCAGAATACGGAATGTTGTGGTGGATCAGTTATGAAAAAACCACATCGACTATTGACGATGCAATTATAAACGAACTAACAAATGCAGGACTTGCAAAAGAATTTATCGAAAAAGCAAAACAGATGAAAGGCGTTTATGCTTCGAATGATGAATATTATGCTCAGATTCAAAAGGTTTTTGGGGACAATCCCTGGGAATATATATCCGGTTCACTTGGTTCCAATCTCCGCTTGCGCAAAAAAGAGTTCAGTGGAAATGTGACATATCGCGCTGATGGATATCTTGGTAACTACATTATTGTAGACCCGAAAAACAACATTGTGGCAATCAGAATGATTAGCCATAAAAGTTTCAGGAATGAAAATGACAATTTCCGGGATTTTGGAAATTTAATATTGAATTTAACAGACTAAATGCTCTTATTTTTTATTGTGAACCAGTGGATTTGGGTGAAATTTAACATACAGGCCAGTTGGCTAATACCACATGATCGGGCCTTTACTTGCTGCGCTGCGTGAGAACGATCGCTTCGCTCTCTAAGTTGCGAAGATTGGTGCGAAAAATTAAGTACTCAAGTTTCGCATACCCATTTAACGCACATTCTCGCACCTCAAAATTTCGATAACTCTTTCACTTCGAGTGATTTTTGGCCTTAGAAGATGCCACCGCGGCGCAGCAAGGTGAGCAGATTCTTAGGTTGAAAATTGAACTATGCGAGGCACGAGTGCTCACGCGCACCGCTGGAAGCCGACACTTGCGCGTAAGGTGCCCGACCCAATCAATATCAGGAAAAGGGAAAAGGTTTTAAGCTGCCGAATTCAGGATACCAGGTATACTATTCTATACGGTATTACGAATTTCAGGAAGAAAATACACCTGGAGTACTACCCGATGTTTATAAGACTCAAAGTTGGGAAGATTATTTACATGGTATTGATCCTGCGTTAGACTGGATCATAAAGCAACCACTAAAGTGATCATTCCCTCACCCATTCGACCAATGGCTGCACCCATTCATCATGTGGCCCGAATAAAAACGAATGGTTGATACCCATATCGAGTTTTATTTCGTGAAAACGAACCTTTGATGAAGGTTCTGAAAAAATCGAGGCGCACGATCCTTTGGAGTCCGAACTTTCATAAATACTCAGAAAATCACCGGCTATTCGGTCTTTATAAGAGGAAAAATAATTTACAGCATATTCACCACAAAGGCCCAGCAGGACAAATTTTATATCTGGATTTTCAAGAATCATAGCAGATTCCATGGCGATGTAAGCTCCGGCAGAGGCTCCAACCACCACAATATTGCCAGGAGAAACTCCTATTGACATTAAACTGTCTATTTGATTTTTTATCTTTTCTGCATAAGCCATTTCTTCAGTTCCTTTTCTCCTTATCTCACTGATTACTTTAAATCCTTGCCGCTGCAGCGTATCCACTATGGCTGTATATTCATACTTCCCGTATTGCGGGCTTACTGCATTGATTCCCTGTTCCTGCACTACTCCTCCATGCAGGTAAAACATAAATTTCTCCTGATTGTCTTGTTTGTACTCTGCCTTTCGTGCACACCCGAAAATCAATGTCATTCCTGTACATATCGCCAGAAACAATACCATGTTCATCTGAACCATTTTATTTTTCATTCAGCCCGCTCAAATTTAATGAGATAATTATCAGAATCATTTTCAAAGTGTGCTACCACCATATTATTTAAATCAATAATTCTCTGGGTCAAAGCTCCTGATGTCAAGTTGGTAAACCTGAGAAAAGATACTTAGTTTTGATGTTGCATGGCCTTCGTGTCTTTATTCCACTCCAATTCAGGAAACGAGGTCAAATCCTATTTTAAATGTTTTGAACAGATGTAGAAATGAAAAACAATGAAAAAGACATTTTATTTATTCCTTTTTATTTGCTTCACGCAAAATGTTTCCGGCCAACTAGCGTCTTTGCACGATCGCATATCCGGTTATTTTCATGAGGTTCAGGAGGCGACAAAAAGTCACCAAAACCTGTGGAACCGGGATTTGTATGGGCCCATGCTTTTGGTAGACCCCGCAAACCGACAAACTTTCGGAAACGAACCTGATGCGGATGGAATATTAAAGCCCGTTGGAAATATCTATACCGGAATTTTGCCCGATAACGTGAATGTGGCGAATACTTCGGTGCAATGGGGTGGGAAAACCTGGGCTATGATTATGCTGCCGTTGCCTGAAAACAAACATGACAGGATGAACCTGCTGACGCACGAATTATTTCACACAGCACAACCTGCGTTGGGTTTTATACTTTACAATACCGAAAACAATCACCTCGACCAAAAAGACGGCAGAATCTACCTGCGTCTGGAATTGGAAGCCCTTCAAAAAGCGCTTCGATCAACTTCAGAAAAAGAAACACAAACGCACCTGAACAGCGCAATGGCGTTCAGAAAATTCAGATATGCCCTTTATTCAGGCGCAGATACTACAGAAACCCAATTGGAGTTGAATGAAGGAATAGCAGAGTATACTGGATTGATCATAAGCGGGAGAAATCAAAAACAAACAGCAGACTATTTTGTAAACGGGATAAATGCATTTTATACCAATCCCACATATGTCCGTTCATTTGCCTACTATACCACACCCGTTTATGGATATTTTCTTTATAAGAAAAATCAAAAATGGCACAAGGAAATCAGCATTTACACCGATTTGACTGATTATTTTTTTCGGGCTTTGGAACTCGATTTTCCCGAAGATTTAAGACAAACTGTCGAAAGTCTTTCAGACAAATACAACGGAAAAACAATTATTCAGGAAGAAACGGCAAGAGAAGAAAAAACAAAACAACTTATTGCTGAATATAAATTCAAATTTATTGAGCAGTCTCATCTCGAAATTTACTTTGAGCAAATGAATATTTCTTTCGACCCCGGTAACATCATGCCGATAGAAGACAAAGGCACAATGTATCCCAACATCAGAGTAGTCGACCTTTGGGGAGTCCTTACAGTTGAAAACGGCGCCCTGATGAGTCCGAACTGGGATAAAATTTCGGTCACCAGCCCCATCACCACCGTAGACAAAAAAATAAGTGGCGATGGATGGACCCTGGACCTCAACGAAGGTTATTTCATCAAAAAAGACGAGACAAATGGGAATTATCGGTTGGTTAGAAGGGAGTAGATGGGAGTTGGGAATTGGGAGTTCGGAGTTGGTAACCGACCGAAGGGAACTTAGCGCAGCGATTTCATAAGCACTTCTTAAAGCAAACACTGCGAATAGCTCACTGACCGAAGGGAAGTAATTGGGAGTTCGGAGTTGGTAACCGACCGACGGTAGTCCGTATGGAAGGGAACTAGCGAAGCAATTTCATAAGCACCGCTACAAAAACCAACACGCGCGCATAGCTCATGACCAAATCACCTCATCAATACATCAGATATTTCGAGCCTTGTCAGGCCGAAGATGTCACTTCAATCGGTCCCGGTTTCAGAGTTTTCCTGAGGATTTTTTTAATCGGCGACACCAATTCTTTCAGAACCACATAGGTATTATTAGAAGCATTGAGAACCAATACCGGGATTTGATACCGGTCGAAATTCTGTTGATATTGAAGATTTTTGTCAAATGTCAGTAAGACATCAAACCCTGCCGCAATCAAGGATTGCATCAATGCTCCATTTGATTGGCCATCCCAGCCCATATCGCGGACAGTATATATTTCGTGTTCAGGAAAGTCTGATTTTAATCGCTTTGGCAAATTCTCATCAAGCAGCAGCTTCATAAAGCTTTTGAATATTCCTGGAAGTCACCAGTTTTTCTGCCAACTTCAACACTGCCTCCGCTTGTGACCTTGCTACAGTCGGGAAGTCTTCCAAAAATTCATTCAATGAAATTCCCTGTTCCAAATGCGAAAACAATGATTCCACAGGTACCCGCGTTCCCATGAATACAGGCTGACCGCCAAGTATTTCAGAATCAATCTGGATGATGTTTTTTATGGGCTCCATGAGTCAAATATACGATTTTTGGAGTTTGGTGTTTTAGGTTTTTAGTGATTGCCTGAATGACGATCGAATGGAGTAACTTAAGCGCCGCTCACGATCTGCTTGTTCGCATGCAAGTGTGAATGGTGGATTGAAAAGCGCTCCGAGCTTTGTCAGACAAAGAAATCTTCAAATCATTATATCATCAAATCATTATATCATCAAATCAGCTCATTATTACATCATCTCATCTCCAAACTAAGAGAGACACGTTGCAAACCCTGAACGGAGCGTCAGGGAGCGTTCTCCTGACGACTGCAAAGAGTTCGAATGAATGAAATCGCTTCGCTAATTCCCTTCCATACGGACTACCGTCGGTCGGTTCCCAATTCCGCATTCCGAATTTTTTGTCTGTTTGATCCAAAATAAATCTTCCTTAGATTTACTCCCAACTACATTGCTTACACCATGAACCAATCTTTCCTGCCAGACCCTTTTCGGATGTATATCCGACTTTTTTTGACCCTTATGGTTGGGGCCGCAATCACCACCGCTCAGGGTCAGACCCCCGTAAATGACGCCTGTACCAATGCGACGGCCATTGCCCTCAACGCTGGCTGGGTTTCGGGTTCAAACTCCAATACCGCAGTCAACGGACCCAACCTGCCCTGCGGAGGTTCCCAGATGGTCAATGATGTGTGGTATCGTTTCGTATACCCCGGAGGCACGGTGTCAATCACAACCCAGCTCGGAACGCTCAACGACACACGCATAGGTGTAAGCACGGCCTGCGGTGTACCAGCTTTTGTTTGCAATGACGACTTTCAGGGTATGGGCTATGCGTCGCGCATCGACCTGTCGTGCGCTGAACTGACTGTCGGGCAGACTTATTTTATTCAGGTGGGCGGTTATCAGTCACAAACGGGGAATTTCTCCATACAAATTACCTCTGCGGCTGTGACCGGATGTACCAGTCCAACGGCCACCAACTATGATCCCTGCGCCACTGCCGACAATGGTTCGTGCACCTACGATGCACTCGAAGCTATTTTTAGCTATGCGCAAACCACTTCGTGTTCATCACTTCAGGTAGCTTTCTCAAATGAAAGTTCGGGCAATGTTGCCTCTTACTCCTGGAGCATGACGGGAGGAAGTCCTTCTTCATCTACATCCGCTAATCCGCAAATCACCTATGCAGCGGCAGGCATATACAATGTATCGCTTACAGTAACGTCTGCCGGAGGCCAACAGTCCACCACCTCACAGAATATTATAGTCGGTGAACTCCTTAATTTCGAAGTGGTAATTACTGCTGACAATTTTCCCAACGAAACTTCCTGGAAGCTTTTTGACCCAAATGGAAATGAGATCGCCGCTGGCAATGCCTCCGGTGGTGCAACCTGCCTTGTGGAAGATGCATGTTACAACTTTGTGATTTACGATTCGTATGGCGACGGCATCTGTTGCGGATATGGCAATGGATCTTATTCACTTTACCTTGAAGGAATTCTGGTAGGAAGTGGTGGGGAATTTGGCTCTTCCGAAGCCACTTCGGTCAACTGTCCTCCGGGCTCAGATTGCAGCAATGCCATAGACGTAGCGCTTGGTGAGCACGCCGCACCTTTCGCCGAATCCTGGTTCCTTTTTGTACCCGAAGAATCCGGACAGTACAAATTTACCACCTGCGACCTGGGCACCTGCAACACCGTCATCTGGATGTACGACTACTGCAATATGGCCAATTTTGACGACAGCAATGCAGCCACCCTCACTTACAGCGATGGATTTTGCGGCGAACAGGCACAGGTGACACCTGTACTTGGGGCCGGAACAGAATACTACCTGCGCATCCGATGGGATGAAGATCCCCTCATCCCCTGCGACAAAGATTTCCTCATAGAATACCTCGGACCCATGGCCGGATGTACCAATCCGTTGGCCTGCAACTACGATCCGCTCGCAACCATATCCGGACCGTGCTACTTCAACGATGATCCGGAGTGCTCCAACCTCGGCCCCGACCTTTCTATCCGCAACGACGTGTTCCTGAGTTCCATGTACCTCAGCAGCATCAATGCAACCGATGCATGCCTCGTGGGCGAAGCCTGTGTGCAAGGTTTTGGAAACAGACAGGTTGTGCGCTTTACCACCTGGATCGACAACATCGGAAACCAGGATTACTACATCGGATCACCCAGTCAGGGCACCGGACAGTTTGAATGGGACCCCTGCCACAATCACTACCACTACGAAGGTTATGCGGAGTATGTGCTCTTCGACCCCAACGGATTCGAAATGCCGCAAATTGGATTTAAAAACGGATTTTGTGTACTCGACCTCACCTGCCCGAATGGTGGAAGTGCCAAATACACCTGTGGTAACATGGGCATTTCTTCGGGTTGCGCAGACTACTACAGTTCCAGCCTGCAATGCCAATGGGTCGACATCACCGATGTGCCCGCAGGCACGTACACCCTGGTGATGCGCGTAAACTGGGACCAGGCGCCCGATGCCAACAACCGATACGAACTGCGCTACGACAACAACTGGGCAGCGGTATGCATTTCGTTCGGCCGGGATGCAAACAACAACGTCATCAACTTTACCAAGTCGCTCAATTGCACCATCCCCATCGACTGCCTCGGACAACCATATGGAAATGCCATCCCTGATTGTGAAGGCAACTGTCCGGGCGTGATTGTAACCGGCGACCTGGACCAGTCCGAAGAGCTGGATTATACCGACGTGCAGCTTTATCTGGACAATATACTGAACAATACAGCCTCCGTAAACCCTTGTACCGACATCAACAGCGATTCAGCCATCACCGTGATGGATGCCGCTTTGATCACCGATTGTCTCATCCACGGCACTGAGCACATCGATGAATTTGGCGTTCACAACCATTGTGTGTTCGATCTCAACATCATCAACCCCCAACACACCGTAACCCTCTCAATTGGCTCTTTGAATACCTCCGAAGGGTATTTTGATATTTATATACTGAACCCCGACTGTAAGGTGGTGGGATATGAATTCAATATCTCCGGGGCGACCATAGCCTCTGTGGAAAATTTGGTGAGCGCCGACATCTTTAACGTGACCCCGCAAGCCCTCATCGGTGGAAACAAGGTAATCGGACTATCGCTTTACGATGAGCAAATCCCTAAAAATTACGCTCCGACACCCCTGCTGCGTATTCATTACGTCGTGCTTAACGCTGCATCTATTTGCATAAGCGAAGTGGTCGATATCGTAAACGAAGACTACCACGGGGTGATCAAAGTGGCCGGTCCATGTGTACCAGTAACCCAAACCTCCTTTGCTGACTTTTCGGCGGTTCCCACCACCATCTGCTTTGGCGGTCAGGTTCAGTTTACCGACCTCAGCACCAACGGCACCAACTCCTGGTCGTGGAATTTCACGGGCGGAAGCCCCTCTTTTTCCTCTGAGCAAAACCCTGTGGTCACCTACAATACACCCGGATTCTACACTGTGTCGCTCACCGCATCCAATGGTACCGACACGGATACCAAAACCCGGGTAAACTATATCGAGGTACTGGCCAACGGTCCCACCTGTGTGGATTGTAATGGAGTGCCCGGAGGCACGGCTTACACCGATGACTGCGGCACCTGCGTGGGAGGAAACACCGGACTTCAACCCTGCAACGCCTGTAATGTGGACGGCGGTGTACTGACAACGACCACCAACCATCTCAATCTTTGTATAGGCGATGGAGACCCCAATCTGCTGCACCTGCAAGTGACGGGCAATGTGGGTGCCGGAATGTTTGGCCTGGCCCGGCAATCGGACCAGCAAATTATCGCGACCAATACCACGGGCAATTTTAACATGGAAAACTACCCGGCGGTCAATTATGTCGCGGGCCATATTTCCGTACCGAATCTGAGCGTCCTGCAGGGCATTACGAATGTAAACCAGCTCAGTGGCTGTTTTGACCTGTCCAACTTTATTCAGGTCACCACTGTCCAACTATCCGGCGGCACCATCACCGCTATGAACGGCACGACCGCCTGTGGCGACGACGGCATTCCTTCACTCCTTTCATTTGGCGTGACCGGAGCTCAGGGACCATCACACCGTTGGGCAGTGCTTTCGCAAAATGGAAGTACCGTTTTGCTGAGCAATACCACAGGCACCTTTAATTTTGACCAGCTTGGGCCTGGAAATTACAGGGTGGTGAGGGGTGTATATTCAGGAGTCAATCCGGCCACCATCAATCCCCTCGCCCTTCCGCCATGTGTGGTAGCAAGCAATGTGATCAATATAACAATCACCAGTTGCGCACCTCTCATGCAGGTGGAACCCAACCCGACGAGTGGGGTGAATACGGTAAGCTTTACCGCAAAGGAAGAAGCGCGCTACACCCTGGAAGTGTATGACATGCAAAGCCGCCGAATACAAACCATTTTTGACCAAACAACCCAGCACGGTTTGCCCTACCGCGTAACTTTTGATGGTACCTTCCTGCCCAACGGCGTCTACATCTACCGGCTCACATCAGGCAGCGAGGTCGAGGTGGCGAGGTTTATGATTGCGAAGTAAGTAGTTAGGAGTTCGGAATGGGGAGTGGGGAATGTGGAATGTGGAATGTGGAATGCGGAATGCGGAATGCGGAATTTATGAATTCAAGAGTTGATATCTGAAATTCAAAAGCGTGCGAGGCAAATTGGCCTGGACATCATTCGCATTTGCGACCTACTGCCCGGCATACCGGCTTATTGGGTCATTTAGAAACAATGAATCAGGAGCAGCACCAGTGTTGGGGCCGATTACCGGGCGGTATCACGGGCGAAGTCCCCGGCCGATTTCATTTATAAGTTGAACATTGTAGAAGAGGAAGCAGATGAAACGATTTAGTGGATTGATATGCTTCCGGACATAATTCAGGATGAAATAATCAAAGTATAACCTGAAAAAACCCGGACCGAAGCCAATGAAATTCTGTCTATTGTAGTTGCCAGCATTCGCACTGCAAAATCAAAGCAAAAGCAGAAATGATGTGGAAAAGCAAATCATAAATTCCAAAACCAAAATCCCAAATCAACTTAAACCACTTAATCGTTTGTAACGACCAGTTTCCCGGTGGCTATAATCTCGTCATTCTGCATCAATTGAATGAAGTATGCCCCGGTTGGCAAATTCTCCCTTTGTAAATTGATTGTTTGACCGGAGAGATTGTTTATTTGTTTAACGCGCTGCCCGTAGAGATTATACACGGTTAGAGTAGCATTTGTAACAGGAACTTTTAATTCAAGAACAGTATGAGAAGAAAATGGATTGGGATAAATTGTCCATGCCTCACCCAGGTTCGTGCGATTCAAAACAGATGAGGGCGCTGAGATTGCTTTCTTCAAAATACCCGAATACGTTCCGGCATAAAAATAGTCTCCAAGCGAAGTGATTGCACGAAAGGAATGCGTATTCTCCAATCCTTCGTTAAAATCTGTCCATGTCAGTCCGTCGTCTAAACTCGCGAAAGCACCCAAATCTGTGCCTGCGACAACAGTGTTGTATTTGCTGCTAAAGGACGACACTGCAGCGTTTTCCGGCAATCCGGCAGCATAAGTCCAGGTTGACCCCTGATCAGTTGAAACGAAAACTCCTTCCGGAGTACCTGCCAAAAGATTTCCATTGATAAGATATAAAGCCTTCACTGGAAGCATATCACCCATACCTTCGTCAGTCAGTATCCAGTTCATTCCATTATCTGTGCTGACATAAATCCCTGATTCAGTGCCCGCAAAAAGTGAACTATTCTGTATAACGAATGCATTCACACCGACATTTTCCGGCAGGCCATTGTCCATTAGTGTCCATTCTGTACCACTGAGTTCTTTTCGATACACCCCATTGCTGTTTTCATTTCCAACACCTGCAAACAGATATTGATCCTTAACAATGAGTGCGAAAACGTTATTATTCAGCGGTAAATTGAGATCGAGCAAAGACCAATTCTCTCCTCCATTATTCGAAAAACTGATTTCACCGAACCCCCCAGCATAAATACTGTCATTTCGGGAGGTAAGTGAGAAAATATAGGCGCTCCCCAAAAAAATTCCATTGTTTGACTCCACCCAGGTATCTCCATTGTCCTGACTCTTAAGTACACCGTTTCCACTTGTTCCGGCATATAAGTCATTGCTTACGGCAATAATTGACATGGTGTGATTAAAAGTCGGGAAAGTATATATATTCTCCCATTGGGCATTTACCGTACAGGTCAAACCGAGGAAGCATATAAATAGTTTTGATTTCATAGTTATTCGCTTTTTGGATGAAATGGATTTGATATTGAGTCTCTGTTTCCCGGACGTTCTACCCGTACACAAAGTTACTTGCTCTGTCTAATTAAAAATCTCATTGATGGCCTCCAGGAGCTTTTGATTCTTCGTGGCAAGAATTTGATCGATCAGTCGATTTCGAAGTGCTTCCAGTGTTGTCATAGGACTAATTTCGGAAAAAAAAATAAGTTGTAGTGGGTAAGGTTATCGGAGTAAGCGTAAGTTCCGCCAAGAATTCAATCGCCTCGTGCTTTTCATCCATTCCCCTTGAATGACTTTTGCGCGGGTGGGTGCGCCGCCGAAGAACGCTACTCCCTCCGGAAGGAATTACCACATCAACTCACATCAAAATAACAAATCAACAAATCACCTCATCAACAAGTCATCTCATCATCAAATCAACATATCATCTCATCACCACATCAACTCATCAGCTTACCGAAGCATAGTACATTACTTAAACAACCTGGCTTCATTTTCCAAAATGATTTATATTCGCTCAAAATAGATATGCTTCTCCATGTCAAACTCAAAATCAATAACCTGGAAGGGATTTGTGTTTATTCTCCTTTTGGTTCTCTGCCATTCACCACAGATCCATGCCCAGACTTTCGAATGGGCGCATCAGATCGGTGGCAGTGGGTGGGAGTACGGGCCTTCCATTGTGGTTGATACCGCAGGAAATATTTATATCAATGGTTCTTTTGAAGGCACGGTAGACTTCGACCCTGGAGAGGGCCAATTTCATCTGAGTTCAATTGAGAACAGAGATGCTTTCCTGGCTAAATCGGATCCGGATGGAAACTTTATTTCAGCCATGGTCCTGAGAGAGGAAGATGCCTGGTATGGAGAGGCCGTCGTCGACAACAATGGAAACATTTATCTCTTCGGATACTACTACGGTACAGTCGCTTTTGCTTTCGGAAGTGGTGTTCAGGAATTGACAGCGGAAAGTGATTCAGGTTATTTTATATTGCAAATGGATACAGATTTCAATTTGAATTGGGCTGTATCACTGGAAAACATAAGACAGCCGTCTATTGACATAGACAGCCAGGGCAATATCATTTGCCATGGGTTTTTTACGGATACAACAGATTTTGACCCAGGCACCAGCGTACACCAATTAATTCCTCAGGCAGCAAACGCATATTTTCTCCTGAAATTAGATTCAGACGGAAGCTTCGTATGGGTTAAAAACATTGGCAGCATTCCTTATCTCAATTCAGCATACAACGATTGCGTATTTGACGATGAAAACAATATGTATTTCACAGGTAGGATCAGCACCACATTTGATTTTGATCCCGGCCCTGGTGTTTTCAACTTATCCCCTGAAACGATGGGTGTGAGCAATATATTTATTTTAAAACTGGATGTCAATGGATTGTTTATTTGGGCGAAATTGATTGGCGGACCTGGTTTCGCAAGTACCACCTCCCTGAATATAGATGGATCAAACAATATTTATGTCTCAGGGTATTTTAGTGGCACCATTGACTTTGATCCCGGACCTGATAGTTATGAAATGGTTTCCGGAATGGAATTTAGCAATGCTGGTTTGGTTTGCAAACTGAACGAAAACGGAGAATTTCAATGGGCCAGGAAAATGGAGACAAATATGAATTACTACGCTTTTTTTACCAATGTAACTGTAGATGCACATGGGAGTGTGTATGTATGTGGGCATTTTGCCAATCAGGTAGATATTACGCCCCTCGAAAGTCCTCTAACCCTTTCAACCGATGGAAACTACGATATGATCATCCTGAAACTGAATCCCATAGGTAATTTAATTTGGGCAAAACAATTGGGTGGCCCCTTCAGCGAATACAATGGTTGGCGTGACAACATGACCCTGGACAACCAAGGCAAACTACTGATTTCAGGCCTTTTTCAGGGAACTGTGGATTTTGACCTGGGACCTGAAACATATGAACTCACCTCCAATGGGGATTATGATATTTTTCTGTTAAAGATGGATGGGGATTACATCGGACCGCAGGACTTTTTTACAACCACCTGTGACAGTTATGTATGGCCGGTAAATGGGGTCACCTATACCAACTCGGGCACCTACACCGCCGAAACATTGGAGGGTGGAGAAACAACTTTACACACCCTGCATTTGACTTTGATTGAAGCTTATGTTCAAACGACATTCACCTGCAACAGTGTTACCTGGTCGGAAAACGGAATGACCTATACGGAAAGCGGCTACTACGAAGTGGTTTATACAAATGCGGCTGGTTGTGATTCGATCATTGCCCTGAATCTGACGTTGGGTTATTTGTATACCACCCATGACACCGTCACGGCTTGTGAAAGTTATACCTGGCCGGTAAATGGCCTCACCTATACCGAAAGCACACAGGAAAGTTTTTATCTCCCCATCAATGGACCTGATCACTGTGATTCTTTATTCACATTGGCTCTTACCATCCTTCCATTCCCGGAGGCTTCATCGAGCCTGACTGATAATACCATCACAGCCAATACCAGTGAAGGTACATACCAATGGCTGGATTGCAATGCGGGCTTTTCCCCAATTCCGGGAGCAACAGGTCAATCATTTACACCTGAATCAAATGGCAGCTATGCAGTGGAGCTATCTTCTTCAGGCTGTGCTGATACCTCAGCGTGTATAACAGTTGGTACATTGGGAATCCTGGAAAACAGTTTTTCCCGCCATATAAAAGTTTATCCCAATCCAACTGAAGGAATATTAAAGATAGAACTGGACTACGCTTCTTCTTCATTGCTGGTTTCTGTGCGCAATGCCCAGGGTAAATTGATTTCAACCCGTCGTTTTGAGAATAGTAAAATCGTGGAAGTTGATGTGGAAGGTAGCAGTGGAATCTATTTACTCGAACTGCGCTCTTCCGAAAACGAAAGGGCATTGATCAGGGTGATGAAGGAATGAAATGGATGAGCCTGCCTGAATAACACGGACCAAAATTCAATCGCCCCGGCGCTTTTCAAAAGTTCCAAACTTTGGAAAAGTTTTTTTTGTCCATTTATTTCTTTTGCAAACTGCCCATTGGCTATTGTTTTTTTGCCAACCGAGCGAGACACGAGCGGTCTCACCGACGACTGCAAGGAGTCCGTCTGGACCGTAGGGCGCACTCCCAATTCCGCATTCCCAATTCCCCATTCCGCATTCCGCATTACGGCCGAGTGTCCACCTTTAGCGGTGCCCGTGAACTTCCTTCGGTCGGTTCCCAAATAATATCCGACCAATTCTCACGAGACCTCGATGAATTGTGTAATTTCGTATTCTAACCAGTCTAACCAACTCCTCATGAAAGCCTATCTCGCTTTATTGATCGCATTATGCGGTACAATATCTTTACACGCGCAAAATTTACTACCCGCCACCTTTTCTGCCAATAGCACCGTACACGCCATGGAGCGCGATGGTGATACCCTGTACATCGGTGGAAGTTTTACCCAGATTGGAAACTACAATTCCAATTATAGTGTCATTCCGCTGGGTGCCGATACACCCATCGCAGACTTACTTGAACCCAACTCGACCGTTCATACCTCAGTGCCAGATGGCAATGGGGGATGGTATATAGGTGGATCATTCACAACAATCAATGGTCAGTCCCGCCAGCGTGTGGCCCATATCCTCGCGGATCAGAGTCTTGATCCCAACTTTGAAATCACGCTGAACAGCACGGTTCACACCCTCGCAATTGATGGAGACCACCTTTATATCGGCGGCTCGATCACCCAGGCCGATGGCGTGGGTGTACAACGTATTGTGCGGGTGAACAAACTCTCCGGAGCACTGGACAACGGATGGTTTCCCCCCGTAAGCAATGGAACCGTTAACAAAATCATTGTAAATGGTGATCAGGTATACGCCGGTGGAAACTTTTCTGAGGTCAACGGACGCTCAGATCAACGCTATTTTGCCGTATTCTCAAAAACCACTGGCGACCTCATTCCTGGCATAGCCTTCAATTCAACGGTCGAATATATGGTCGAAGATGAAGACAATCTGTTTGTGGGGGGATCATTTACCGCGGCGGGAATTTTTAAATCCTACATGGCCCGCTTTATAAACAACAGCAGTGTACCTGATTACACGTTCCCCTATTCCAATAGCACCATCGAAGTAGCGCTTCCCGATGGAAACGGCGGTTGGTACGTGGGTGGTTCCTTCACACAAATCAATAACATTGCAAACTCCAGAGTGGCACACATCTTCCCGGATGGAACCATAAATACCGATTTTCAGGTCACGCCAAACAGCACCGTTCACGCGCTGGCAATGGATGCCGATCATATCTATTTTGGAGGAAGTTTCACGACAGTAAACGGAGAATCTTCGGTGCGCCTGGCCAAGGTACTTAAATCGACAGGCGCACTGGTTCCCGTATTTGCCCCCCAACCAAACAGTACTGTTCTGGCCCTGTATATCAATGGAGACGAAATATATGCCGGAGGCTCATTTTCAGCGGTGAATAACAATCCCGCAGTGCAGTATTTCGCACGAATCGACAAAACCGATGGAGAATTGCTGCCTTCCTTCTCTGTAAATTCCACTGTGCATTCAATAGTAAGCAACGGAACAGCCGCTTTTCTCGGCGGCTCGTTCACCCAGTCGGGATATTATAAAAGTTATATGGGGCTGTTTACTGCCGCAGATGATCGGCCTGACTGGGATTTCCCACAGGCAAACAGCACCATTCATACCGCTGTATCCGACGGCGCTGGAGGATGGTATATCGGCGGATCATTTTCTCAAATCGGTGGACAAAGTGTGCTGCGTATCGCCCATTTATTGGCCGACAATACCCTGGATCCAAATTTCCAGTGTACGCCCAACAGCACCGTAAATACCATCCATATAGATGGGGATTTTTTATATCTCGGAGGTAGCTTCACCACCATTAACACCGCAGCCGCACTACGCGCAGCCAGGGTCAACAAAAATACCGGCGTACTCGACCAGTCGTGGCTCCCCACTCCCAACAGCACAGTCGAAACCATTCATACAGACGATGTCTACATTTATATGGGTGGGAGTTTTTCTCAGGTGAGTGGTTACAACAGTAGCCAATACCTGGCAGTGTTCGAAAAAACTTCTGGCGACATCGTGCAATCTCCTGCACCAAACTCCACCGTACACGAAATTATCCAAAGAGATAACGACCGTGTTTTCATGGCTGGCTCTTTCAGTTCAGTAGGTTACAGCACGCCCTATCTCGCATTTTTTAACGAAGGCACCGTTGTACCCGATTTCGAATCACCCCGGCCAAACAGCACCGTGCATGCCATCATCCCTGATGGAGCGGGAGGTCACTTTGTAGCAGGAAGTTTTTCAGTGGTGAATAATACCAATACGAGAATCGCCCACATCCTGGCAAATGGGGAATTGGACCCCAATTTCAACCCGACTTTCAACTCCACCATCAATGCAATGCACCTGTCAGGGTCCGATCTGTACGTGGGTGGTTCATTTACCAATGTAAACGGAACACCTGTATTCAGATTGGTGCGTCTCAATGCGTCCACCGGAGCACTTTCCGAAGATTTCATTCCCAACATGAACTCCACCATCGAAGCTATTCAGGTATTCAATGGTAATGTATACGCGGGTGGATCCTTTAATACCGTAAATGGCAGTAACCGCAATTACCTCGCAGCATTTAATACCGATGGCACCCTGCTGGCCTGGGACCCTTCAGCCAACAGCACCATACACGACATCGCAGCCCACAATGGATCGATATACATCGCTGGTAGCTTTTCAACCATTGGTGGAATTTCAGCTACACGACTCGCTGCGATTCATCCCGTTACGGGAGCCCTCGTCGGAACTTTCAGCCCAGGATCTGTTAACAGTACCGTCCACAACATGTACTTCGATGGTGCAAACCTCTTTATCGGAGGATCATTTACGAGTATCGCCGGAAGTACAAGGCTCCGCCTGGCTTCTCTGAATGCCACAACCGGAGCGCTCAACGCACTATCCCCCGATATCAACAGTACCATTCTATCAATCTCAGTTCAAAACAACAACCTCGTTTTGGGAGGAAGTTTCACCACAGTGAATGGTACATCCAGGACATACCTGGCTGAAATCAACAAAAATACAGGCGTTTTGACCGATAGAAATTTCGGGACAAATTCCACTGTAAATGCCGTCATACACGATGGAGCTAAGCTTCTCGCCGGTGGATCATTTTCATATACAGGTTTGAGAAGTCTGGAGCGGCTTGCAGAAATTGACAATACCAATTTGCAACTCACAGACTTCAATGCCGGAAGTATCAACAGTACCATTCACGATATCGACGTCGTGGGCAATCAGATTTTCCTCGGCGGAAGTTTTACCAGTATCAATGGATCCCCCCGACTTCGGGCTGCTGCGATCAACCTTTCAGATTATTCGCTCACGGACTTCGCTCCCGAATGCAACAGTACCGTAAACGATGTTCAGGTGCAGGGAAATCTCTGTTACCTCGGAGGAAGTTTTACGACAGTAGATGGTATCTCACGCCCCTATGTTTGTGCCGTGAATATCTCAACTGGCGACCTTGCAGCGTGGAATCCACGTCCCAATACCACAGTGAATGAGATTGCCATTTCAGGAAACGATATTTTCCTCGGCGGCTCATTCTCTTTGTTTGCCGCTACCGGAAATACATACCTGGCGGGTTATTCACTGTCAGACCATACCATGGAACCACTTTTGAGCAGTGGCCCCAACAGCACGGTGAACACCCTGGCCCTGGATGGCAATGACCTCTATTTCGGAGGATCTTTCACAACCGTATCAGGCCAATCGCGCTTGCGGGTGGCACGTATGAATCTAACCACTGGCACCCTTGACCCTTTTACGCTGGATGCAAACAGCACCGTAAATGCGCTTGCCTTCCAGAACGATATCTTATATGCCGGGGGCAGCTTTACTGAAATAGGTGGTCAAAACCGCAATCGACTGGCTGCTTTCAACACGGGTAATGCACAACTCACAGATTGGAATCCCGGTGCAAATTCCACGGTAAATACGATCGCACTGCACGACAATCAAATCCTTGCAGGGGGTTCATTTTCCTATTTATCACCTTCCTCACCCACCTTTATGGCCTCTTATCTGAAATCTGAAGGCACCATCAATACCGCATTTACAGCTACGCCGAACAGTACCGTCTTTACACTCACCCTCGATGATTCCAATGTGTACGCCGGAGGAGCATTCACAACAGCAAACGGTCAAAACAGAGAACGCCTGGCTTCATTCAATAAACTTACCGGTGCCCTCAATGCTTTCAATCCCGGAAATATGAACAACTATGTACAGGGATTGGCCATTCAGGACGATATCCTGTATGCCGGAGGAGCCTTCACAATCGCAGGAGGTCAAACACGCAACCGCGCCGCTGCATTTGATCTCACCACCGGAAATCTTACGAATTACAACCCGTCCTTCAACAGTACCGTCCACCATATTTCCAATGATGGCACTTCCTTGTTATTTGCCGGTAACTTCAATTATTCTAATTTCTCGGCCAGAAGCTATTTCGCTGCAATCGATCTGACCACAAATCAAATCCTCGATCTGGCGCCCTCGTTCAACAGCACC
>JBGTLS010000418.1:0-2028 GCA_041744015.1 Cryomorpha sp.
TTTGCTTACCACATTTATGAAGGCCAGATGGTTAGCCTGGGTTTTCTTGGCGGGTACTACAGCACTCATCTATTTTGTGGGCAAAGGTCTTCCCTCAGAATTGGCACCTATTGAAGATCGTTCAAACATGAACCTCATCGCTGTTGCTCCCGAAGGTGTTTCTTTCGACTATATGAAAAAACACATGATCGAGGTTGGGAAATATGTAAATGACTCTACCGACGGGCTGTATCAAACCTATTCAATGGTAGCAATTTCCTTTATTCCCGCTCCGGCACCTGTGAATGTTGCTGTACAGAGTATCTATCTCAAGAATCCAAAAGAAAGAAAGCACAGCGTTCAGGACTTATACAACCAATATGGAGCAGCATCAGGGCAATTCAGGGGATTTCTTTTGTTTCCCTACCTGCCGCCTACTATTGGCAGCCGCTACGGTGGCGGAATGCCCATCCAATTTGTATTGCAATCGCAAAACCTTGACAGTCTGACGGCAGTGCTTCCAAAATTTTTGGCCGCGGCCCGCCAAAGTAAAAAATTGATGTTTATTGATGCCGATCTTAAAATAAATAAACCAGAAGTAAAAATAAATATCGATCGTGAGAAAGCTGCCATGATGGGTGTCTCAATGGAGGAAGTAGCCCACACCTTGCAACTCTCTTTCTCCGGTCAGCGATACGGATATTTCTTGAAGGACGATCGACAATACGAAGTAATCGGGCAGCTGGACCGGGAATATAGAAATGATAAAAGTGATTTAAGTGCAATCTACGTCCGTTCGGCATCTGGCAAAATGATTCCATTAAACAACCTGATAACAACAGAGGAGTCTGTAAGTCCTGCCGCTATTTACCGATACGACCAATACACCTCAGCCACCGTATCGGCAGCCATGGCACCCGGAGTGAGCCTTGCGGAAGGGATTCAGGAAATCGAAAATATAAAGAAAGAAGTGCTGGGCAAAACTTTCAAAGCATCGTTAGCTGGCCAGTCAAGAGATTATACAGAAAGCCAGGGCAATATCACCTTTACCTTGGTCCTTGCCTTGTTGCTTATTTATATGATTTTGGCGGCCCAGTTTGGAAACTTACGTGACCCACTCACCATTATGCTCACGGTGCCAATGGCAATTACCGGAGCTATTCTCAGCCTGTCTTGGTTTGGTCAGAGCCTGAATGTGTTCAGCCAGATCGGGATTATTACCCTCATAGGATTAATTACCAAAAACGGGATATTAATCGTTGAATTCGCCAATCATCTTAAAAATACAGGACTTTCAAAACGAGATGCAGCTATACAGGCAGCGGAGCAACGTTTTCGTCCTATTTTGATGACATCGCTGGCGATGATATTCGGAGCATTGCCCATTGCGCTTACGGTTAATAGCCGCCAGTCCTTAGGGATTGTGATTGTAGGAGGATTGGTTTTTTCAGGAATATTGACGCTGTTCATTATCCCCGCTGTTTACTCTTATTTGTCCAGCAAAAAAGGTGAGAAAGTGATAACAGAAGAAGATACCGAAGCCGAAATCCCTCTACTTGTAGAAGCATAATTTTAAATCTCAAAAAACATAAAATGAAAACCAATATTTTAAATATAGTGGCAATACTGCTGCTGATCAGTAGCCTGAATGTAGCGCATGCGCAGAGTAGAACGCTAAGGCTCTCAGAAGCTTTGGAATTGGCAAAACTGGGAAATAAAGCATTGCAAATGCAGTTTTTGGAAGAAATAAATGCCAAAGAAATTACCCGGGAAACAAAGAGTGGTTTACTGCCCGGAATTTCAGGAAACGTAGGTTATTCCTATTATTTTGACAGGCAGGCAATTTTTCTACCCGGTTCATTTGCTGGATCGGAGAAGCCAGTTGAGGATATCGCCGTGGGTGGAAGAAATGCATATAGCGCATATATTTCATTAACCCAGCCCATTATTGCACCCAGCATTCGGCATCAGACAAATGCAGCAGTAATAAATGAAAAAATCGAGAAAGAAAAAACGATTGATCTCCAAAGTCGTGTGGCTCTGCTCGTT
>JBGTLS010000419.1:0-7591 GCA_041744015.1 Cryomorpha sp.
GCAACAATTATTCGACCGTTGGATATATCAAAGACGATGGTACTGTGCAGAACAGCAGCTATACAACGATGGGTTATGCCAAAGGGGTGAAAAAAGAATGGGCCGCGGTGGTGTTTTTCTTTTTTCGGTTTGAATGACAATTGGCAATTGGCAATTGGCAATAAGCAATGTGCAAGTTAAGTGAATATGCAAACAGCTATCTGATCAGATCGATATAACCTTTGAAAGTTTCGGGTGTGCCTTTGATGTAATTTTTCACGACGACGATATAGGCGTACGAATCCGGATTTTGCACGACTCCTTTGTAGGTTCCATCCCATCCCTGATTGAGATCAGCTGTTTCAAAAATCATCTCACCCCAGCGGTTGAAAATCCGAAACGAAACCAGGTTTTCGATTCCCCATCCCCGGACAAATACAATGTCATTAATTCCATCACCATTTGGTGTAAACGCATTTGGCAAATCGACTGATGCCACCTCGAGTATTTCAAAATAGAAATAAGAGTCGATGGAAAAACAACCGAGGGTGTCGCTCACTGTCAACGTATACAGGGTGTTTTCCAAAGGTCGGAATGTGGTAATGGCGCAGGTATCGCACTCGAGTTCAATGTTTGGTGTCCACAGATACGTATAGCCTTCGCCGAGGTAAAAGCCTGTGATGGCCGTATCGCCTATCCGCAATATGGTATCCCTCTCGATGGATGGAGATGGTTGAAATACATCCACAAACGAGGTGACACTGACCGAACAATCATTTGTGTCGATCACGAGCACGTTGTAATACTGACTGAATGCAGGAGAAGCATTTACCACTGCCGACGATGGGTTATCCAAACCATTTGGTGGTGACCATTGGTAGATCACTCCGCCGGTAGCGGTGAGCTGTATGGTTTCTCCTTTACAGATTTCTCCGTCGTTTACCGTCGGTTCTGGCAAGGCGAAGATTTCCATTTGTTTGATGATGGTATCCTGACAACCGAGGTTGCTTGATACAATGAGGGTAATGGTATGCTCTCCCGGCGGTAAATTCTGGGTGGGCGGATTTGCAGTATTGTAAATCTGACCTGTGCTGAAATTCCAGTTAAAACCTGTAGCATTCGGGCTGCTGGTATTTGTAAAAATGTCAGCTGTGCCAAAACAATGCACAGAATCCAACACGGCTGTTTCATTGTTTCGATCGAAACCGGCGATCACTTCTTCTATAATCAGTGAAATCGTCCGGGCGGATGCGCAGACGCTGTCGGGACTGTACATCACCAGCGTAAGGAGGGTCTGTCCGGATGCGGGAATGAATTCCGGGTCGTAATCGTGAAAAGTAGGCCATTGATTGGCCGCGGCAGTTCCATCTCCAAAGTCAAATTCCCAATAACCCAGATCGACGGTGTCTGTAAGGTTGAGCTCAATGGAGCCCCCGGGACAAATGGCGAAGGGTTGTAAATCTATTTCGGCCAGTGGGCCCTGCACAAAAACTTGCTGAATGGTGGTGTCAGAACAGCCAAATGTGGTGCGGACGATAAGTTCGACTTCATACAGACCGGGCAGGAGATAACTATTTCCTACGGAGACATTGGTAAGAGGAGCACCACCAATTCCCAAATCCCAGTTGCGGCTTCCAAAGGGATTGATCTCTGATACATCCGTGAATGATAAAACTACGGGATAACATAAGACTTCATCCTCCTCAAAGCTCGGATCGATGATGGCTACCGGATAAGCCTGAACGGTGACCAGTTCGAGGCTTTGTTCACGGCTGCATCCTGCGGTATCCGTCACCGTGAGGTGTATGGTATACGATCCCGGTTCGTTGAATACGGAACTTCCGTTGTTTTCGTTGGTTGTCTCGCCGTTTCCATATTCCCATACATAAGTGTGAAAGTTGGGATTTGAGCCATTGGGAGCAAAAGTTACAACATCACCTGCGCAAATATTCGTAGGTGAGGTGGGGATGAAATTGGGATTTGGACCAAGGGGCTGGATCACAAGATTGTTGATTGTAGAAGTACAGCCCAGTACATCAGTTACAGTGAGTGATACGGTATGGGGGAGGGGGTTATTGTTGGCGTTGTAAGTGGGATTGTCGTAGATATTCGTCGGATTCGGTTCGGTGCTGAAATTGTTGTTACCGAAATTCCACGACCAGCTGACGATCGTTGTGTCTGCTGCAGTAAGATCCGAAAAGTTAACCTCAAAAGGAGGACATCCCGTGAGGGTATCGGCGGTGTAAGCTGCTTCAATATCGTAAATGGAAATCATGCTCGTTGTTGACGAAACGCATTCATTGTCGTCTTTTACAAATAAGGTGATTTCATACACCCCACCGTCAAGGAAAGCATGTGGTACGGTGGGATTGATCGTTTTAACAGGTCGCGAATTATCTCCGAAATACCACAAATAGTTTCTGTAACAACCGCCTTGTGAATTGCCCACATCAACAGATTGAGCAGCTGATAGGGTTAAATCGATTCCCGCACACGCCCTTTCGGGAATATTGAGATGAGCCTCTAATTGACGCACCTTCACAAGGGTGATATCAACATAAGGCAAACAACCTGTACTGGATGAAAAGGATGTGAGCGTTACTTCATAATTTCCGGTTGAGGTATAGCTGTGTGACACCGTTTGGGAAGTGCTGTTTTCAATTACAGTGC
This sequence comes from Cryomorpha sp., assembly GCA_041744015.1. GTDB lineage: Bacteria > Bacteroidota > Bacteroidia > Flavobacteriales_D > Cryomorphaceae > JBBQZU01. Next base: position 2,650 of record JBGTLS010000419.1, read on the forward strand.
CGTCGCCGAAATTCCAGGTCCAGTTGTCAGCTCCGCTCATACTGGCGTTGAAGGTGTAATCCAAAGGAGTGTCACAATTACAATCATAGGTTATTTTTCCGACGGGACCATTTACAGTCACGTTTTGGGTAGAGGTAGATAAACACCCATTGTATTCGACGGTCTGGGTCACTGTGAGATTGCCGGTTTCATCATCAAAAACGATTTCAGGTGAATCCTCGGCTGTACAATCAAATAGCGTGTTGTTGTCTCCCGCATAAGAATAGGAATCGATCAAATCCTGATTGTTGGATGTATTGGTTATCTGTACAGATTCCCCCCAGCATACTTCCTGTGGTGAGAGTGTGAAAGATGGATTCAGGGTGGTGCCCACTTCAATGATATGGCTGTAAGAAGTGTCTACACATCCCAGCCCATTGGTGACGATCAGGTAAGCTTCGTACTCACCCGGATTCATATAGGTGTGAGTTGGATCGGTTGTCTCCGATTCTGATAAGGTGGCACCATCACCATAATGCCATACCCAGGTGATTAGTTCGTCAGCGTAAGTCTGGCTGTGGTCTTCAAAATTTACGGTAAGGGGAGCGCAACCCTGCGTGAGATTGGGATAAAAAAGAGCGTTCGGCAATGCTATCGAATCCCGCACAAAGGCAAAACCAGGACAACCATTGGTAGTCGTAAAACTGACGGTGGTAAAATTTGAGATCAGACCGTTAATGGAGTATTCATTGGGCTCCAATTCCAGTAAGGTGGAAACTGAAGGATCAGTTGATGTAGAATTATTTGAAAGCTGCCAATCGTAAGTTTCAATGTCGTAATCCGAATCGAGGGTATATGTGAATTCCACTGGTACCGAACAGCTGAATCCCGGAACGTTGATGATGGTTGCTGTGGGAATTTCCACTTCAATTTGTTGTGTGGCCTGGGCTGAACAGCCGGCTACGTTGATGTTGAGCGTTACGGTGTACACGCCTGCTGCATTGTAGGTATGCGTAAGCTGGGTACCCGAGGTACCATCACCATAATTGAAAAAGCCCGGCGTTCCGTTGTTGATAATTACAATATCGGCACACACCACGCCATTTTCTGCCCCTTCAATGAAAAAATCAGCCACAGGCTGTTGAACCGTGACGGTAAAACTTTGCGTGGCCGAACAGCCTGCATTGTCGGTGGCTGTATATGTCACAGTGAAAACTCCGGTATTGGAATACGTTACAGCCGGCGGCACAGCTGCAGTGGATGTTTCCCCATTTCCAAAATTCCAGCTATGTGTAAGTCCCCCGCCTGACGGGGAGTTGCTTGTGCTATTATTTGTAAAATTTACAGTAAAGGGTGGGGCGCAGGAAACCAGGGGACTCGGACTAGGCGTGATACTCAGGGTGGGCGTTGTTGAAACAGTCACCGCGCCATTGAGAGTTTGAGAACCCTGGCAGCCATTGGCATCCGTGGCGATGAGCGTAACATTATAACTTCCCGGATTGGCATAGGTATGCGATGGGGAACCCGTTCCCGTAATTACAGGAGCTCCACCTCCAACAGACCATTCCCAACCAGTAATAGCTGATCCACTGCCACCTGTGGAAGTACTTTGAAACTGAACCGGTGCACCTGCACATACCGCAGTAGGTTCGACCGTAAAACTTACCTGGGGATTTGGAAATACAGTGATGGTGATGGATGCATTTACCGGGCTGCCACTCACTGTAGCCGTGAAGGTGACCAGATAAATACCCGCGTTGGCGAAACTGTGCGTGGGATTTGGCAGCAACGAGGTGGACCCTCCCCCGAAATCCCATAAAATATTGGTCGGATTGTTATAAGTGGTGCTGAAACCCACGCTGGCGAGGGGTGCACACCCTTGCGTAACGGTTGCATTTATTTGAGAATAAAGATTCGAGTACGATCCTGAGACCAGCAGAATCAAGGAACACAAGGCAAAACGTCTCATTCAGAAATTGGCTAAACTTTTTTGCTAATATATGTGAAATTACCTTTCTTTAGCAAAAATTTAGAGTTCTCGGAGGGTGAAAAAATCATTTTGTTATGTTGTGCCACTGGTATTTTTGTTTGGTCTTCTGACTTTCAATTCCTTGGCTCAGCAAATGTGTGGAACCAGAATCACAGCGGATCATCTGGCAACTAAATCACGGTTTATGCCGGGGTATTTCGGTTGCGAATCTATCAACAAAATAAACCGAACCTTACAAATTACAGTGCACATTGCCCGTGATAGCCTCGGAGGCACGGGTTACGCGGCAGCCTCACTCAATGCCCCTTTAGCCTACCTCAACCAGGTATGGGCTCCTATCGGTATCCGATTCGAAATCTGCGATATCAGGTATATGGACAATTTTCAGTTCAATGAATTTGTTCAGGTAGACCATTATAATGAAATGTTGGCGATGTATTACCAGCAGAATACCATCAATATCTATATCGTTCAGAGCATTTTATTGGAAGAGTTTGGCGTCGTTGCGGGATTTGCCACATTGCCAGGCGGACGTGATATTATCGTGGTCAATAAAGCCAGTTCCATAGGTCAGTCAAAGACCTGGGTTCACGAAATGGGTCACTTTTTTGGTCTCTATCACACTTTTGAAACAGATTTCGGTGATGAGGCAGTCAATGGGTCCAACTGTGAAACAACCGGCGACCTCGTATGCGATACGGAAGCCAATCCTACCGACAATCCGGGAGATTTGCCGTTGCCCGATTGCAATTATATCGGATTTCCCATATCCGACGCCAATGGTGATGCATACGTGCCACCTTCCAATAATTATATGAGCTATACACCTTGTGGTTGTCGCTTTACGCCGCAACAGTACAACAGGATGCTCGAGCAATATTTGCAAATCCGGTCATACCTGTGGTAATGTTTCGCTATTTTCTCCTTATAAGTTTCATTGCAGGAACTTTGCTTTTACAAAGCCAGGACGTGCACTTTTCCCAATACGATCTCTCTCCGCTAAGCCTCAATCCCGCCGAAACAGGTGCGTTTGATGGAGACTGGCGCGCAGCCATCAACTACCGCCAACAGTGGAAAGCCATCGGTAAGCCATTTCAGACGGTAGCTGCATCCTACGATCAAAATATTTACAGTCTTCCAGGGAATTTCAGCGCAGGTCTGCTTTTCATCGGCGATCAAAGCGGTACCATCGACCTGGCCCACAACCGGGCCTATCTCAGTCTCGGATACAAAGTGATCAAAGGCGACCTGACTATGAGTGCGGGTTTTCAGGCAGGTTATGTATCTAAAAATTATAATCTCAGCGGTACCACTTTTCCGGAGCAATACAATTCCGATATCGGACTTTTTGACCCTAACATGGCCCTTTCGGAAAAGGGGTTGGGCAATCAAACAGGATACCTCGACCTGAATGTCGGAGTGCTTGCTGAAAGGAAATTCGAAAATGCTGTGATCACTGCCGGGTTTTCACTTCTCCATCTCAACCGGCCAAATGTGTCGTTCTTTGACCAGAAAGACCAATTACCTGAGCGATACAATACATATGTGAGGTGGAAGCAGGATATCAGCAACAATCTGTATATAAGACCCACCTTCCTGATGTCGCTGCATTCCAAGGCTCAGGAACTTGTTTTTGGGGGTGACTTCGGCATGTACTTTTCAGAAAATGATGCTGGTGTGCGCGAAGCCTACGTGGGAATAGATTTGCGAAATGGCGTTGAGCGAAACGGTGATGCTTTTATAACAAGCGTCGGGTTTTTATATCAAAATTTTCATTTCGGTTTCGCGTACGATGTGAATTACTCAAGCCTCGACCGCATCACCAACAACCGTGGTGCATTTGAAATCAGTGTGATCTATATCAGTCCGAGTACCGCTATCAACAGAATTACCATTCCCTGTGACCGCTATTAATTTTTCCCGAAAGGGCCTGCTACTCGTCATGGTGCTTTGCATGAGTCTATCCGCTATAGCTCAAATGCAGGATACAAAAGGTCTGAGCGCCGGCAAACTGAAGAAGCTCGCCACCAATGCGGAGCGTTACGGCGATACTTATACGGCGATCAAATTTTACGAACCTTATGCAGCAAAAAAGCAAAAAGACGCAGCTATTCAAAATCACCTTGCTACCCTCTACGAAAGAACGCGCGATTACAAAAGTGCTTCCGACGCCTATCTCCAATCCTTTGAAGCGGATATCTCCAATCCAGATGCCCTTTTCAACCACATTCGCATGCTGAAAATGACGGGTGAACCTCAAAAGGCCAGAGATAAGTTGGTGGAATTTGAAGGCCTGGTCCGGAAAAATGGATATGAATCCAAATGGAGGCGAACCATAAGGGAAGAAATTACGAGTTGCGATACAGCAATGGCCCTGATGGCCCGACCTATGAATGTGCAAATCGACCACGCAGGTCCGAATATCAACGGACCACATGCCGAGTTTGCACCCATCCCATTTGGCGAAGGCCAGCTTATCTATGGCGCCATTAAAGAAACTGAAATCCGTTATTTCCACCTCGACAGCGCCACCACACGTCGCAGGCTCTACACTTCCGAAAAGGTTGGGGAGGTTTGGATGGAAAGCAGCCCGTGGAATGTGCCTTTCAATAGTGGTAAAGATCACGTGGTAAATGGAACATTCAACGCCGACCAGACTTTGTTCATTTACACCCGGTGTAGCGAAAACTGGAAAAAGGAGATGGAATGCAACCTCTGGTCTGTACGCAAACAGGGCGACAACTGGGGTGAGCCGGAAAAACTCGACGAACTGATCAATGCCTCGGGCTTCATCAATACCCAGCCGGCCCTGGCTTCTGAGCCAAAAAAAGGAATTGATATTCTATATTTTTCCAGCAACCGTCCTGAAGGTCAGGGAGGCATGGATCTGTATTTTACCCAATATGACCCGCGGCGAAAATCGTGGAAAAAACCGCGAAATCTTGGGCGTCGTATTAATGGGTCAGCTGACGA
>JBGTLS010000420.1:0-3320 GCA_041744015.1 Cryomorpha sp.
ATCGGTAGGACGACAAATATAACCTGTTCGGATCAGTTTCTGAATTTACTGGAACTTTAAAGGTTGCTGACCTTTTTGAGTTACGATGAAATGTGCCGGCGTTTTTGTAAACCCAAACCTATGGAGACAATCCATTTCAAAATCGTTGTAAATATGTGCTGAAGGTTTGAAATAGTTCAAACTTCGCTCTGGTTTTTCGACGGTTGCAGAAAAAGATTCAATCGTAACAATATACACATCACAAGAATCTTTTTGTCTGGAAACTGTATAAGTCTCCAACATCAGATTCAGTGAGGTATTGGCTGGAAGGGTTTTAATTGATTTGTTTTCCAGAGGTTTTAAATTTCCTTTGGGATCTGATACTCTAACAATTGTTTTACTCAAAGCATCCTTTACGCCACCTTTGACTGATTTACTACGTTCAAAATTCGTGTATTCATAACACGAATCGTCAACAAGTCGGGCATTATCCAGATCAGGTTTACAGTTTTCGCGATCAATTTCCATTGAAAGAAATACTTCCTGACCTTCAAAATCTTGTGATAAACCGCTGTACGTCATGATGCCCGCACTTGCGAGCAGGCATATCAATACAATAATTCCTGAAATCTGAGCGAGACGTTTTTTCACGGTGTTAAAATACGCCAAACAAATTTGTTAACCTAGTATTTTGCAGATTTCCCGGGATTATTTTCCAATCGCGGTAAGTACGCGGCTTTCAGGGCTTAAAGTCCATTAGCATACTGATTTACGCACCCAGTGTTCAATGGTAAAAGCCTGAGCATGGCGACTATCTATATCGTGTTTTCTCATGGGATTCACTTCCCAATTTTTTTTATCGAACGCGGGAAAAAAAGCGTCCGCTTCGAATGATGCATGAATTTGGGTGAGGTACATTTCATGTACCAGACCTTCCTTTAGAGCCAGGTTGTATATTTCCGCTCCGCCTATGATATAGGCCTCTGCAATTCCTTTTTTGCGCTCGCTGTCAATTGCGATTTTTAAGTCATTGAAAACCTCACACCCCGGTGCATCATACTTCTTATTTCGGGTGATTACGATATTTGGCCTGTTGGGAAGGGGTCGATATTTGACCGGAATGGATTCATAATTTTTCCTCCCCATGATCACTGGTTTTCCGAGGGTTTGCTCTTTAAAAAAGCGCATGTCATCCGGTAAATCCCAGATCAGGTTATTGTCTTTGCCGATTGCTTTATTTTCGGCAACGGCGGCGATGATAATACACTTCATACAGCTACCGGGGCTTTGATATGCGGATGGGGATCATAAGACAAAAGCTCAAAATCGCCATATGTGAAGCCGAGAATATCTTTTACTTCCGGATTGATTTTTATTTGAGGCAATGTTCTCGGTGAGCGACTCAGTAATTCTTTTACCTGTTCGAAATGATTGTTGTAAATATGTGCATCGCCGAATGTATGAATAAACTCTCCCGGCTCGAGATCACACACCTGCGCGACCATCAGGGTGAGCAATGCATAAGACGCGATGTTGAAAGGTACACCCAAAAAACTATCTGCACTGCGCTGATAGAGTTGGCAACTCAACTTATTGTCGGCTACGTAAAATTGAAACAGGGCATGGCAGGGGGGCAAAGCCATATCGTCGACCATCGCCGGATTCCAGGCTGAAACCATCAGTCTGCGGCTGTTTGGATTAGATTTAATCTGGGAGACTAATTTTGAAATCTGATCGATGCTGCCGCCTTGCGGAGCAGGCCAACTGCGCCATTGGTACCCATAAACCGGTCCGAGATCGCCGTTTTCATCCGCCCATTCATCCCAAATGCGCACGCCGTTTTCCTTGAGATAGGCAATATTCGTATCTCCCTTCAGGAACCAAAGGAGCTCGTGAACTATACTCTTCAGATGGAGTTTTTTGGTAGTTACCATCGGAAATCCATGGGCAAGATCGAAGCGCATCTGATAGCCAAATACGCTTCTGATGCCAGTGCCAGTTCTGTCTGGCTTATCGACACCATTTTCCATGATGTGTTTGAGTAATTCTTGGTAGGCCTGCATGCTTATTTTGAGTTTCCCCAAAATTAACAATACCATCCGAGCAAGTCCGGACGTGTTGAAAACATATGAAAAATACAGGGATGTACCGGGATTACGAGTGAAGTCCAATGTTCCCGCAAATTCTAAAAAAGTATGCCTGCGATAGTAGCTGTCATCAGGTTGGCCATCGTTCCTGCAATAACCGCCTTGATACCAAATTCGGCAAGTTCTGATTTTCTTCCGGGCGCGATTCCACCAATGCCTCCAATCTGAATGGCGATGGATGCGAAGTTGGCAAACCCGCAGAGAGCAAATGTGGACATGGCGATGGTTTTCGGATTCAGACTTCCCTGCGCCACTAAATTTGAAAGGTCTACATATGCAATAAATTCCGTGAGTACCACTTTGGTGCCGAGCAAACTACCTACCTGCATCACATCTTCAAACGGAATGCCGATGAGTAAAGCGACGGGAGCGAACACCCACCCTAAAATGGTCTGAATACTCCAGTCCATGTCGGGATAAATTGCACTCAGTGTGGTGACATCTCCAAACCAGCCCAGGAGGCTGTTGAACATAGCAATCAGGGCAATGAAGGCGAGTAACATGGCCCCAACATTCAACGCGAGTTTCAGCCCTTCGGCCGCACCTGAGGACGCTGCATCAATGCCGTTTTTATCTGTTTTCTCCACATTCATTTTTACCGATCCGCGGGTTACCGGTTCATCCACCTCGGGGTAAAGCATTTTTGAGATGACCAGTGCTGCAGGTGCAGCCATTACACTTGCAGCCAGGAGTTGCTGAGCAAAAAGTTGGCGTCCTTCCACCAGGGAGATCTCATTGGCAACAGCATAGGCATCACCGAGTATTTGAATATAGGCAGCCATGATTCCCCCGGCTATGGTGGCCATCCCCCCAGCCATAACGGCGAGCAACTCTGAGCGTGTCAGTTTGTCAATAAAAGGCTTGATAAGCAGGGGAGATTCTGTCTGACCGATGAATATGTTGGCCGAAACAGAAAGCGATTCAGCTCCGGACGTACCCAGTAGCTTTTGCATCGCAATGGCCATATATTTCACGATCACCTGCAAAACTCCATAGTGATAAAGAAGCGTTGTAATCGAAGCGAAAAATATAATGGTGGGCAGCACCTGAAATGCAAAGAAAAACCCCAGACTTCCCTCCATACCCGGACTCAAAGCGAGATCCCCAAAAATAAACCGGGCTCCTTCCGTGGTGAAATCAAGAACAAGGACAAAAAAACCGGCGAGGTATTCAAAAACTTTTAATGGCCATTCC
>JBGTLS010000421.1:0-2713 GCA_041744015.1 Cryomorpha sp.
TATTGGAAAAATTCTCTATGAGATAATTCCTCAAACAGGATTTAAAACTCACAGAGCTCATTTATCGCTATTAACTCCGAACGAAATTAAACAGGTCAGCCAATGGGATTTCGTAATAAGTCCCAATACATCGTATCAAAATGCGGTTAAGAGTGATTTTAACAAAGCATTTCATGTGATACGTGATCCAAGGGACATTATTGTGTCTGGTTATTTCTCTCATCTCTACTCACATTCCACTGAAAATTGGCCAAGTTTGGCTGAGCACCGAAAGAAAATTAAAAAGCTAAACATTGAGGAGGGACTTCTTGCAGAAATTGAATTCTCTTCTTACTTTTTAAATCACTTAGAATCCTGGGATTATTCTAATCCAAATATTCTAGAAATAAAAATGGAAGACTTAGTGAAGAACCCATTGGAGCACTTTATAAAAGTCCTAGATTTCATGAAACTATATGATCATACCGATAAATCCCTTTTAACTTTTAGAATTGAAGGATTTTTGAATAAAGTCTTTAAGAAATCGAAATTAAATTTGAAGTTGAGCAAAGCCGGTGTGCCAAAATCATTTATAGATTACGCCGTTGATAAAAACAGTTTTCAAAAATTGAGTAAAGGAAGAAATATTGGGAGTGAGAATAAAAAATCTCATTATCGAAAGGGTCAGGCGAACGATTGGATCAATTATTTCAACAAAGATCATAAAAAAGCCTTTCTCGAAAAATTTCCGACTATTCTAAATAAAACGGGCTATTCTGAAAGTTGGCAAAATTTGTGAAAATCAATTCCAAATATTCGAATTAATATGACCGATAAAATAATAGTTATAACCGGTGGTTTGGGATTCATCGGAAAACATCTCATAAGAGAAGTGGTATTGACAAATCCCACGAAAATATACGTCATTGACGATTTATCCAACAGCAGTGAAAATGATTTTGAAGAATTTAAGGAACATCCAGTTGAGCTCATAATTCATGATGTTTCTACAAAATTGCCCGATCTGAATACATCAATCGATTATATATTCCATCTTGCTGCCCTCGTGAGTGTGCCCGAGTCGTTTGAGCACCCACTGCGCACACATCAGGTCAATGAAACAGGATTTATCAATGTGCTGGAATTCTGTAAGGTGTACAATGTGAAAAAACTAATTTATGCCTCTTCCTGCGCGGTATACGGTAGTTCCCCAAATGTGCCATTGGCAGAGTCTGAAAGGGTCGTTCCGGAATCACCGTATGGCCTTACCAAGCTCAACAATGAATACTACGCCCGGTTTTTTCATCAGGCTTACGGTCTCGAATCGATTGGCCTTCGATTCTTTAATGTATTTGGACCGGGCCAGAAACCAATTTCAGCCTATGCGGGTGTCATTTCGATTTTTATGGACAGGGCGAAGAAGGATTTGGAGCTGACCATATACGGGAATGGAGAGCAATTCCGTGATTTTATCTATGTTGAGGACATTGCCCGGGCTTTGATCGCGGCAAGTGAATCTCAGGTGAAAATGGGCGTTTACAATGTTGGAACCGGAAAACCCACTTCCCTGAATGATTTATTTCAAACGATTGCACATATCGCAGCATATAAAAAAGCGCCCATCTATGCTGCTCCGCGATTGGGAGACGTGGAAAAAAGCTGTGCCGATGTATCAAGAATAGAGAATGATATGAATTACAGCCCAACTTATTCCCTCGAAGAAGGGCTGCTTGAATTGTATAAGTCAATAAAAAATTAACGATCACATGTTCAGGAAAATCATCATTATCTGCCTTGTCCTGATTTTATCTGTTGGAGGATATGCCCAGGATTGGAAACAATGGACTGCAGCCGATACCACCTGGCACATCGCACAAACCGAACAATCCACGATGAACCGTGATTCGGCCGAATACTGGGAGATAATGTATTCCAGTCCGGATGATACCCTGCGAAAGGTAGTTGTACAACATTACAAAAATGGGAGTTTGCGGGGATATCAGGAAGTTGATGACCATGAAACCTCTTATGAGTCTGGTTTCGGACGAACTTATTATCCCGGTGAAAATTATCTGGATACCGGACTGATAAAACATTCCTACCACAAACGAAATCAGTATTATGATGACACCCTGAAAACGTGGTGGCCGAATGGGAGACTAAGAACCCTGGAAGTCTATACGAATAAAGAACGTTTTTATGGCAAAAGTTTCAATGAACAGGGTGAAGAGGTGGATTATATGCCTTTTGTCAGTTTTCCGGAATTCCCTGGGGGTGCTGAAAAGCTCATGCAATTCCTTGGAAACAACATTGTATATCCGAAAAAAGTTCGGCGCAAAAATATTTCAGGCAAGGTGGTAGCCTCTTTTGTTGTCAACGAAAAAGGTTTTATTGTTGACACCAAAATTATCGAGAGTCCACACCCGCTGCTTTCAGAAGAAGTCTTGCGCATTATTCGTGCAATGCCCAAATGGATTCCCGGGTCCTCGGAAGGGAAACTGGTAATGGTTCAATACAACCTTCCCGTTCAATTTTCAATCCGTTGAGTATCGTGAACCACCCGCGCATTTCTATTATCACGCCCTCCTTCAACCAGGGCCAATATCTTGAGCAGACCATTGACTCTGTGCTGAGCCAGAATTACCCCAACCTGGAATACATGGTTGTGGATGGCGGCAGTACCGATCGTTCTGTGGACATCATCAAAAAATACAGCAAACACCTCACGTGGTGG
>JBGTLS010000422.1:0-13019 GCA_041744015.1 Cryomorpha sp.
CGGCGTATTTCAGCGAACTAATTTCACCGTCGATATCGGCTGAAACCAGGGTTTCTTTCGAAAAGGCAAGAACATCAACCGCAGCGGTAACCTCCCCCAATTCGGGGATGTCTAAAATCCGACCAATATTGAATGACCTGGCATTCAGACCGCCGGTATAAATCAATTGATTGTTAAGAGAATCGTCCTTGAGGTTCAGGTCAAGGTTGAGAACGCCAGCCTCGGTAATCAAAGAGCCATATGCGACAAAATCCTTTGTAAATCCGGTAAAAGAACCTTCGAAAAATATGGAACCAGCGCGTTCGAGTTCTATCGGAAGGGACTTGAATATGGATGTATTGCTTGCAACTTGCTCTCCGATGAACTCTATGTCGTTGTAATCGCTTGAAAGCTGCCTGATCCGAAAATCAATAAAAGTGCTTTCGATTTCAGGCAAACCCATCAAATCCACATTTCCTTTCAGGACGGATCTGTTGCCCGCGGTGACTACCATATTGCGGCCTTTTAAATTGGCTACAGTACCTGAAAACTTTCCGGAAATGTGGACGGGGAAATCGAGTTCATAAAATTGTGGCGTAAAATAGCCGAGGTCGTTCAAATTGATCTGACTTTCGTCAAATGAGGCATCCCATTCCACATCGGTGGTGAAGTTTTGGTAGTCAGACCATGAATTGTGCAGAAAAGCCAGATCACCATGAAGTGACGTGCCTCCGATATCCAATCCCAGATTTTGAAAGAATACGCCTTCCGTATTCAATCGGAAATCTGCCGCCAGATTTTTCAGTGCAAAGCCACTCCGCTCATCAAGTCGGAAGGTTTCGATATTGACAAGGAGAGAATCATTCATCAATAAAAAATCATTTACCGAAAGGTTGATTGCCCGCGCATCCAGGTGATTGAAATCAATTCCTGTTTCTGCGAAACCGCCGAAATCGTTTGAATATGAAAACCGGGAATTGACGATTGATGCCTGTTTTACACGTAGAGTCAGGGAAGTGCCGCTGTCGGATTCTACTGATTCTGGGGAAAAGTAGTTGGTGAGAAAATCTGAATTCATTCCACCCAGACTATCAGTTTGACGCAATCGAATGTCAGCGCCCACCAGTTCTATTGCTCCCAACCGAAAACGATTTTTACGAAAGTTGAAACGCTCAATGGAAAGCAAAAATGATTCGGTCGCTACGAGGGTGTCTCCCCACTGATCGTAAATGACAAATCCATTTAGCTTTAGCTTATTAAAAAAGTCAACCTCAAGTTTGTCTATCTTTACTTCTGCGTTGAGCTCGTCGGAGAGATAGGATGCGGCATATTGTGCCAGTTTGGTCTGGAGATAACTTGACTGACTGATAGAAAGAATCAGGATCCCCCCCAATAAAAAGAGGGCGAGAAAGGCCAAAAGTATTTTTCCGAATCTGCGGATCGCTGAAAGATTATAATTTTGCCGAATTTACGATACGCGTCCCAACCTGCACAATTGAATTCATCCAAAGACATTTATATTCTCGGAATTGAATCGTCTTGCGATGACACGTCGGCGGCTGTGATAAAGAACGACAAAATCCTCTCCAACATCATAGCGGGGCAGGATGTTCACAAATTTTATGGCGGCGTGGTGCCCGAGCTCGCCTCCCGGGCCCATCAACGACAGATCGTTCCGGTGGTCGACACCGCTCTGAAAAAAGCGGGTATCACGCCTGAGCAGTTGCGCGGCATCGCGTATACCCAAGGCCCCGGTCTGCTCGGTTCGCTTCTGGTGGGCAGCTCTTTCGCGAAAGCGATGGGCATGGCCCTGAACATTCCCCTATTTCCCATCCACCATATGCGGGCCCATGTTTTGGCGCATTTCATAGCAGATGAAGGCATGCGTAAACCCCCTTTTCCCTTTTTATGCCTTACGGTCAGCGGCGGACATACCCAATTGCTTCAGGTTTCCGATACCCAAACTTTCCATATCCTGGGAGAAACCACCGACGATGCAGCTGGCGAAGCCTTTGACAAAGCTGCACGACTGCTGAACCTTCCCTATCCAGGTGGTCCTCATATAGACAGGCTTGCCGCCAAAGGAAATCCGCATAAATTTTCCTTCACGAAACCCAAAGTGCCTGGGCTGAATTTCAGTTTCAGCGGATTGAAAACGGGATTTCGGAATTTCGTAATGAACAGTCAACAAAAAAATCCGGATTTCATTTCTGAAAATCTGAATGATCTCTGCGCGTCTCTCCAAAATACCATTTTGGAAATGCTCATGGAGCAATTGAAAAACGCCGCGAAACAAACAGGAATCGGCCACATCGCGCTCGCTGGAGGCGTATCGGCCAACAGCGGCCTCCGCGCCATGCTGGAAAAAGAAGCCGTTGCTTCGGGATGGGAAACTTACATCCCCCCATTGTCGTATTGTACTGACAACGGAGCCATGATTGCCATAGCTGGTTATTTAGCCCTGATAGCAGGTGACACCGGAACACAGGCAGATGCTGCGCGCGCCAGATGGAATATAAGTTCGACGAAGTAAGATCAACTATCTCTCGTGCAGTTATTCACAATGGGTTATGGGTTAATCCTATTCGGAGCATGTATGTGCATTTGTTAATGACGTATTTTGGCTAATACCAACCTTTCATCCATTGAAAAAACCATTACTCAACATTTTCATTCTGGTTTTCGTGACATTGGGCGCTTTCGCGCAAACAGCCCCCGAATTTTATCAGGTTGCTTTACAGGCCAAAGCGAAAGTAGACTACAACGGTGCGTTGAAACTCCTCAATAAAGCCGTTGCCCTCGATCCTGAAAACCAGGAATATTTGATGGAGCGTGGAAATTTATATTTCGAACTCGAGCGGTACAAAAAAGCGAAGGAGGATTTTGATGCAGCCATTCGGATAGACTCGATGTTCATTGAGGCATACATCGGCAGGGCGGCATATTTCCGTCAGATTAATCTTATCGATTCAGCTGTGTACAATGCAAAACTGGCAAGCATATTTTCTGAGGATATTGTATCAGAAAGCAAGTCAAAAACGGCTTTAGGAGAAGTGTATCTTGCTGATGGTCAGGATTCTCTGGCTCTGGTCGCCTTTCAGGAAAGTTTGAAATTGGATACTACCAATGTGACCGGATACAAAAAAGCCGCTCAGCTTTTGTCGGCTGTGGATGACCATGCTGCTGCACATGCCATGCTTCGAAAAGCCTATGATTACGATGACCGCGACCTTGAAATCCTGATCAACCTCGCCTACACGGCCAATGAAACTGAGGAATATCGGGATGCATTGAAATTCAGCAATATGGCGCTTGAACTCGACCCCCATCACCCTGCTTCATTAAGTAACAGAGCATACGCTTATCTTCAAATAAGTCAGACTGATCTGGCCCTGAAGGATATCAAAAAATCACTGGCAAACGACAAGTCCAATCCAATGTCACACCGGTATGCTGGTGAAATTTACAAGGCGAAAAAAGAACACGCCAAGGCTTGTAAACATTGGAAAATAGCTCACAAACTCGGGTATGAGGTGTTGTACGGGAATGATATTGTGGAATTGATGAGCGAATGTAAATGATTCCGGATTAAGTCGTCCTTATTCTAAAACAAAGTCACCTGACCATTCGAATCTGTATTCAGCGGATTGTCATCATCGTCATCAGATTCGTCATGGACGTCATTCCTGGTTTCGACCTCATCCCCTTCTGGTTCGATCATCTCTTTTTCGATAACAATTTCCTCTTCCTCTTCGACATCAGGTTCTATGCGGTCAATGGATTTTAGCTTGTAAGCTGTGAGTCTGTTGCCCATCGCTGCTACGCCTTTCACACCGATAAAGTCATTTAAAAGGATCGTCTCCGGATCACGCTCGTTGCTGCGTTTATCAAAGTGCAATTCCACGGCCGGTGAAGGATGCGTGGTGGCATATTCCAGAAATGAGGTTTCGTGATCGGTGATAAAGTGCACAGGTTTCTGAGCGGGTTCGGCAAAAAAGCGTTTCACGTTGTACTGCTCCTTCTCTCCTTCCCAATAGACTGCTGTAATAGCTTTGTCTGGTCTGAGTTTTTCTATCACGATGAGTTCTTCATCAAAACGGGTACTCAGATCAAATCCGGTGATGCGGTAGTATCCTTTCTGGTAAATAGTGAGAATCTTGTCTTCTCCGGAAAATTGCCCAAGGTAAGTGCCTCTTCCGTCGGCGTTGAGTCGCTGTACGATATCGTCAAACCAGATTTTTCGCGGAGCCAGGGTGCTGCTGCCTTTTTCCTTCATCTCAATTTTGCTCACGATGTTGCGTGTGAGAATATTGCCTTTTGAATCACGGCCTTTAATGGTCAGACCGGCAAAATCAAATTCGATGCGCAACTTTTTAAGCGAAGGCCGCGGACGCAGTTTTACGTGTATCACTTCAGCTTCCCCATTCGGATTGGCCGAAAAATAAAGGACTTTGGAATTTTTTGAACCCGCCGTGAGGTCGTACTCCTTATCGCGGGTAATGCTCGTCACCGCAAAACGTTTCATCATCGCAGGCCCGGCAGAACCATCCTGATACACCAGGTTGTAAATGGTGCGTTTATCGCCCTTTTTCCAAACGGCGGCATGGATAATGTCCTTTCCGACAAATTTTTTGTTGTCGACTTTGGTGACCACCATGGTGCCACTTTCGTGAAAAACGATCACATCGTCAATGTCGGAACAATCACCGATGAATTCATCCTTTTTCAGTCCATAACCCACAAATCCCTCCACACGGTCAACATAGAGTTTCTTGTTGGCCACCACCACTTTGCTGGCTTCGATGGTGTCGAAAGTTTTGATCTCCGTGCGGCGTTCGCGTCCGGGGCCGTATTTTTTCTTGAGGTTTTTGAAATAGTTAATGGCGTATTCCACAAGGCTGTCGAGGTGGCCCCGCACCACTTCGAGTTCTTCTTCAAGTCGACTCAGGTGTTCGTCGGCCTTAAAGCTGTCGAATTTGGAAATCCGTTTGATTTTGATTTCGGTCAACCTGACAATGTCTTCTACAGTCACAGCCCGCTTGAGATGGGTGACGAATGGTTTCAAACCTAAATCAATGTTTTCAATCACCGCATCCCAGGTTTCAGCCTCCTCAATGTCGCGGTATATCTTATTTTCAATGAATATTTTTTCAAGCGAGGCGAAATGCCACTGTTCCAATAACTCATTCCGTCGGATTTCCAGCTCCATTTTCAGGAGATTCAATGTCTGACGGGTGGAGATTTCGAGCATTTCGTTTACACCGACAAATCGCGGTTTGTCGCTTTCGATGATGGCTGCATTCGGTGAGATGCTCACCTCACAATCGGTAAAGGCGTAAAGCGCATCTATTGATTTGTCGGGGGAAGTGCCAGGATGCAGATGCACCACGATTTCTGCCTTGTCGGACGTATTGTCCTCGATTTTCCGGATTTTGATCTTGCCCTTTTCGTTGGCTTTCACCACCGACTCGATCAGGGAACTCGTCGTGGTTCCGTGTGGAATTTCATCGATTACCAGCGTTTTTTTGTCGTACTGCCTGATTTTGGCGCGCACGCGTACACGACCACCGCGTAACCCATCATTGTACTGCGAAAAATCCGCCATTCCACCGTTGAGGAAGTCGGGAAGGATATTGGTTTTTTTTCCGCGAAGGATCGCAATCGATCCATCAATGAGTTCGTTGAAATTATGTGGAAGCATCTTGCAGGCCAGACCGACAGCGATACCTTCAGCACCCTGAGCCAGCAGAAGCGGAAATTTTACCGGAAGGAAAAGCGGCTCCTTGTTGCGGCCATCATAAGACAATCCCCATTCGGTGGTCTTGGGGTTGAAGACCACCTCGAGGGCAAATTTCGAAAGACGAGCTTCGATATATCGCGCAGCTGCAGCACCGTCGCCGGTGAGGGTATTACCCCAATTTCCCTGGGCGTCGATGAGCAGGTCTTTTTGCCCAAGCTGCACGAGGGCATCTCCAATCGAGGCATCACCGTGGGGATGGTACTTCATGGTATGGCCGATGATGTTGGCCACCTTGTTGTATCGCCCGTCGTCAAGGTCTTTCATGGAATGCAGGATGCGGCGCTGCACGGGCTTGAGACCATCGTTGATAGCCGGTACCGCCCGCTCCAGGATTACATAAGAGGCGTAATCGAGAAACCAGTTTTGGTATAAACCCGAAATCGGTATCACCTTCTCCCCCATGTGGGTATTATCGTCCGAAGGGGCCGGGAGCAAATTGTCGTCAGTATCTTCAGCCATGAATTATTCCTGTAATTGTTCTTCCACTTCCACTTCGAGGTCTTCCACCAAATCCTTCTCCACGCGGAGGTTATCAATAATAAAATCCTGTCGTTCGGGCGTGTTCTTGCCCATGTAAAATGACAGGAGATCAGCTATTTTAAAGTCTTTGGCAATTACCACGGGCTCGAGCCGAATGTCTTCTCCAATGAAATTTTTAAACTCATCGGGAGAAATCTCACCAAGACCTTTAAATCGGGTAATCTCTGCATTTTTGCCGATCCTTTCAATCGCATTGCGCCGTTCCTGCTCGGAATAACAGTAAATCGTTTCTTTCTTGTTCCTCACCCGAAACAGTGGCGTCTGAAGTATGTAGAGGTGGTTGTTCCTGATGAGGTCGGGAAAAAACTGGAGGAAAAAGGTGAGTAAGAGCAGGCGAATGTGCATCCCGTCCACGTCGGCATCCGTTGCGATGATTATTTTGCTGTAGCGCAAACCTTCCAAACCATCTTCGATATTGAGCGCAGCCTGAATCAGGTTGAATTCTTCATTTTCATAAACGATCTTTTTGGTGAGACCGTAACAGTTCAGCGGTTTTCCCTTAAGGGAAAAAACGGCCTGGGTATTCACATCGCGCGACTTGGTGATGGAGCCGGACGCCGAGTCGCCCTCCGTAATAAACAGCACAGAATCCTTCCCCCGGTCATCTGGTCGGGCTTCATTGTAATGCGCACGGCAATCGCGGAGTTTTTTGTTGTGGAGATTTGACTTTTTGGCGCGTTCCTTGGCGAGTTTTCGAATGCCGGCAAGGTCTTTACGCTCGCGTTCGTTGGCTTTAATTTTGCGCTCAAGCGCTTCGGCCACCTCCGGATTTTTGTGGAGGTAGTTGTCGAGCTGTTCCTTGAGAAAGTCCCCGATAAAAGCACGCATGCTCTTTCCTTCGGGTTCTATTTCATTGCTGCCGAGTTTGGTTTTTGTTTGAGACTCAAATACCGGTTCCACCACTTTCACGCTTACTGCTGCGATGAGGCTGCTGCGTATATCCGTGGGCTCGTAATTCTTTCCAAAAAAGTCTTTGACCACGCGGGCATAGGCTTCGCGAAAAGCACTTTGGTGGGTACCTCCCTGTGTGGTGTGTTGTCCATTGACGAAGGAATAATATTCCTCCCCGTAGGAAGCCGTATGCGTGAAAGCCACTTCGATATCATCACCCTGCAGATGAATGATCGGATAGAGTGGTTCGTCCGACATTTTTTCTTCGAGCAGGTCTTTGAGTCCGTTTTTGGAGTGAAAGCGCTCACCATTAAACCAGATGCTGAGACCGGTATTCAGGTAACAATAGTTCCAAAGCAACCGATCGATGAATTCCGACTTGAACTTGAAATTTTTAAAAATCGATTCGTCCGGGATAAAACGCACGAAGGTTCCATTGCGCTCTTCCGTTTGAGGAATGTCTTTGGCTTCGATCAGGACGCCACGTTCGAAAACAGCCCTCCTCCCCTTTCCTTCGCGATAAGCTTCTATCTCAAAACGATCCGATAAGGCATTGACAGCCTTGGTACCAACCCCGTTGAGGCCGACGGATTTTTTAAAAGCTTTGCTGTCGTATTTGGCGCCTGTGTTGATTTTGCTGACCACATCCTCCAGTTTGCCAAGCGGTATGCCCCGACCGTAATCGCGTATGGTCACGTATCCTTCTTTCACGTTGATATCGACCTTCTTGCCGTAACCCATGACGTACTCGTCGATCGCGTTGTCGATTACCTCTTTAATCAGAATGTATATTCCGTCATCGTACGCGGTTCCGTTGCCCAGTTTCCCGATGTACATCCCGGGGCGGAGTCGGATGTGCTCTTTCCAGTCGAGCGATCGTATATGGTCTTCGTTGTAGGCTACTTCTTCTGTCATGTAGGTTTGGTGCGCGTTATAGAGCGCCTGATGATGTCATTTCAAGCTTGCAAGATAGCCATTTAAAACCCTTGCAGCTACTGCAATTTTCAACAACTGTCAGTTTTTTTCAACTGAGTTTTGAAGACTTTAAGGGGCTCGCTTTCGCGAAAAAAATAATCAAAAACACACCCCTGCCCCTCTCAAGAGGGGAATCGGTCTCGGAGACTTTTGCGTTGACTGATAAAATTCAGAAGACCGGGTTTCGAGGGAAACAACTATTCAATGCAACTAAACGTTGAACCGGAAATGCATCACATCCCCGTCTTCAACCACGTATTCCTTGCCTTCCACGCCCATTTTGCCGGCTTCTTTTACTGCGGCTTCCGAACCGTATTTCAGGAATTCGTTGTACTTGATCACTTCTGCGCGGATGAATCCTTTTTCGAAATCTGAGTGGATCACCCCGGCAGCCTGCGGAGCGGTGAATCCCTTGCGGATGGTCCAGGCGCGCACTTCCTTCACACCGGCAGTGAAATAGGTGTAGAGATCCAGCAATTTGTAGGCCGCCTGAATGAGCTTGCTCACCCCGGCTTCTTCCAGGCCCAAATCCTGCAAAAACTCCTGTCGCTCCTCGTAAGATTCAAGTTCGGCGATATCGGCTTCAATGCCCGCACCGATGACGAGTACTTCTGCATTTTCATTTTTTACGGCATCACGCACGGCGTCCACGTGTTTGTTGCCGGTCACCACACTGCCTTCGTCCACATTGCACACGTAAAGAATTGGTTTTGTGGTGAGCAGTTGGAGTTCGCGGGCCATGGGCTCTTCAAGGTCATCGAGTTCCACAGTCCGGCCAGAGTTTCCTGATTCCAGTGCTTTTTTGTATCGCTCCAGTACCGACACCATTTTTAGAATGTTTTTGTCCCCTGATTTGGCTGATTTTTGTGCGGCTGAGAGTCTCTTTTCTACCGTTTCGAGATCTTTGAGTTGAAGCTCAATGTCTATGATTTCTTTGTCGCGCACCGGGTTGACACTTCCATCCACGTGTACCACGTTGTCGTCGTCAAAACATCGGAGTACGTGAATGATGGCATCACACTCGCGGATATTTCCCAGAAATTTATTTCCCAAACCCTCGCCTTTGCTGGCGCCTTTCACCAGCCCGGCTATGTCGACAATTTCAATGGTTGTCGGTACAATGCGGTCTGGTTTTACGAGGTTGCTCAGGGCATTGATGCGCTCATCGGGCACCGTGATGGTGCCGACATTGGGCTCGATGGTGCAGAAGGGAAAATTGGCCGACTGGGCCTTCGCATTCGACAAACAATTAAACAGGGTCGACTTTCCGACATTGGGCAATCCAACAATTCCACACTTGAGCGCCATAGAGGTAAATTTGGGCGCAAAAGTACGTGTTTTTTATGGTGATTTGATGATTACATCACAAGTGATAATATGGGATTCTAACTAACTCAAGTTTCGCACATTTATTTCTATTCATCTCGTCCCTACATATACTTATCGTAAATGTCAGGTCGAGTGATTTTTGAAGGAGCGCAGCGCATTCAAAAATTGAACTTAGCCGCAGGCGCTCTCATGACCGAAGGGAATAATCGAGACCTTTTCGATAGATAAAATTTTCACAGGTTCTCGATTATTCGCATGTGTCCGTTTTCAATGGTGCTCATGAGCTCGTGCCTCGCTTAGTTCAATTTTCAACCTAAGAATATGCTCACCTCGCTGCGCTGCGATGGCATCTTCTAAGGTTGAAAATCACTCGAACTGACTGAGATATCGAATATATAGATTGACAGTCAACTATTTGTGATGGCAGGTAGCATAATCATAAACGACGGTAGTCCACATGGAAAGGCATTAAACTGGTATTCGAAACTTGAGTAACTAACCTTACTGATGTGGGAAATAAAGCCTCATAAAAGTTATGCGATCAATGAGGGCTTATTGCGACGCCAGCATTGAAATGACAATGAGTGCTCCAATAATCGCAACAACTCCTATGATGATGGCTGCAATTGCCAAACCTTTTCCGGAATAACGCATCGGATCCCCGTTGATTTTAGCAAGGGATATGGCTCCGAATATAATAGCCAAAATTCCCAATGGTATACCCGCGAAAAATATCCCGATTATGGCGCTGATAAATCCGGCGATGGCAAGTCCCGGAGTTTTTCGCGCACCGTAAACATGTTGATAATATTCAGGATCGTCGGTACTGAACGCTGGTGGCTGATTTCGATCATTTATGCGCATCCTGAATTTTCCCATTTTATGGAAATTGGAATGCGCCGGAATTTCCACCTTTTGTTTCGAAGCGTGATTTGATTTCAGCTGGCTTTGCGGTATGATCCGATCCACAGAAGCTTCAAGAACCTCTGGTGAAGCTTCTGTAACTTTCGCTTGAGCTAAAGCACCATCTTTATCGATTTGTGCTTTGGCAAGGCGATCATCCTTCCCGTTCGATTTAAAATTCAGGTGATAACCTTTCGTGTATTTTCGCTTCTGAATGAGGTCAGAAGATGCAAATTCACTGCTTGATTTGCAGCTGCTTATAACCATTAAAAACAGGCACAGGTAACCGAAAGCGAAAGATTTAGAATAGAAAGTTTTCATCGTCAGAAGGAAATGGGTGTGCAAGAAAAGGAATTTGCCAAATATTGCCAAAAAAAGGAAAAACTTTTAACAAATGCAGTACACAGTTTCCTAAAAAACGCGTTTAAGTCATCAGTTGGTTTTAGGAGGTCGGTAAAAGCATTATTTTACATTTGCTGATATCCATGGCACATTTAATGGCCATTAATCCTATCTAATGAGGAACAGTCATTCCGAAATTACTGTCAGAAAAGATTTTTAATGAAAGACCAGCGTTTTTTCTTTGACAAACTTTTTTCCATTTTTTCCAGTAGACCATGTTTACAGATGCAAAAGATCTTATTTTCCCTTTTTTTCTTTTCGTTAAGTTGGTCTGCTTTTGGGCAAACTAATACGGCACCTTTGACCCGCATTCTGTTTGTTTTTGATGCCAGCAACAGCATGAATGCGACCTGGCAAAGCGACCGGCGCATTACCATCGCACAGAAACTGCTCTCAGAGGCTGTAGGCGAACTCAACGATAAACCCAATGTGGAGATGGGTCTTCGTGTGTATGGACACCAGGTGGCCATCCTTCCGGGAAAGCAGGATTGTGAAGACACCAAACTGGAAGTTTCGTTCCGTCCCAACAACGGCGATCTTATTCAAAGAACACTTAAACGCATCATCCCAAAAGGCACCACCCCCATTGCGCGATCGCTGGAAAAAGCAGCTGGCGACTTTCCGGAGTGCGCCACCTGTAGGAATATTATCATCCTGATCACCGATGGAATCGAAGCCTGCGATGGGGATCCCTGCGCTATTTCGCTGGCCCTTCAAAAAAGAGGTGTAATCTTAAAACCTTTCGTTATTGGCGTCGGTCTGGATCAGGATTTCACGAGCACTTTCAATTGCGTTGGAAATTATTTTGATGCGACCAATGAAGAATCTTTCAAAAATATTCTTGACATCGTGATCACCCAGGCGCTCAACAATACCACCGCCCAGGTGAACCTGATCGACGATTATGAAAAGCCTTTGGAATCGAATGTGACTATCAATTTTTTTGATGAAAATACCGAACAGTTGGTCTACAGCTTTGTGCATACCCTCAATCACCGGGGGAATCCGGATACGATCAGTCTCGATCCCATCCTCACTTACCGCATGGAGGTACACACCATACCCACCATCACCAAAACTGGAATCAGGATTGTACCGGGCCGACACAATATTATTCCGGTGGATGCGGGTCAGGGACGCCTCGAAGTAAAAATACAGGGTAGACTGGGCGACAATGTGCCGGTAATCCTTCGTCTGGCCAATAAAAACGAAACCGCACATGTGCAACACACCAATACAGCAGAAAAAGTGCTCACAGATACCTATGATCTCGAGATCCTCACCCTGCCGCGCACCAAAATTTCGGCGGTGGAAGTAACACAGAATAAAACCACCACCATCAATATTCCCGAACCTGGTATGGTCAATATCGGACTTTCTTCGCCAGGGTATGGGAGCATTGCATTTATAAACGGCAGCAAACTGGAATGGGTAACCAACATTGATGACTTCAATCTCCAACAACAATACAAACTTCAACCCGGAAAATACAAATTGACTTACAGGTCAAAAAACAGCAAAGAAGTGGTGTATACCATAGAAAGGGAATTTACTGTGTCCAGTGGCTCTGCAGTGAATCTCAAACTTTGAAAATGTTTCAGAGCAGGTATTTTCCCGGTAAGGGAAAAGTGCATTTTTGCCAAAGCATCATGAAACAAATTAAACCATCGCTGTGGCTATCCGTCTTAATGAATTGTATTGACAACAGCAATAACATTCAGTCAGGGCATTAGGATGCAGGATCAGGACAGGGAAATAATGGAAAACATGTTGAATCCCGCCACGAGTGAGCGGGCGTTCACCATCCTTGTCGAAAAATATCAAAAACCGCTGTACACACATATTCGACGCATGGTGGGCAACCATGAAGATGCGGATGATGTCCTTCAAAACACCTTTATCAAAATCTGGCGGTTTGCATCAGGATATAAAGGCGATTCGGCGCTTTTCACCTGGCTTTACCGTATCGCCACCAATGAGGCACTCGGTTTCATCAGGGCGCAAAAACCAACAATTGATGCCCCGATCAACGATGCAGTTCAGGCTTCCCGCAATACGGATGGCCCCGATGGAGATGAAATTTCCAGGAAACTGGCCGCTGCCCTGATCACCCTTCCGGGAAAACAAAGACAGGTGTTCAATTTAAAATACTTTTCAGAGATGACCTATGAAGAAATATCTGCCATCACTGGAACTTCAG
>JBGTLS010000423.1:0-2171 GCA_041744015.1 Cryomorpha sp.
TTACTAACTTAAGCGCATGTTTATTTAATTTTTCTTTGACAAAACTGATGAGCACTCCCTTGTCCGTCCCGCCCGCTATAGGATTTACAATAAGCAAAATTTGGCCTTTATCTTTCATAGATTTCCGAGATAACAGGTAAATTTAGGCATCATATGGACTAGCTGATCACAAAAATTTTTAAATGACAAAATTAGACTTAAAACTATACCGGGGATACGCCAACGACAATCACCTTGTGGTATTTGGCCATGTGTTTAGGTCGTGGGCACCCGATAAATACAGGCTTGACAGGAGGGGTATACGGCATGCGTTTTCAATCCTGCATATGTTTCGCATCAAACCCATAGAAAATATCGAAGTGGAATTGGTTTTTCGGGATTTAAATTTTCGCACACGTACTCTGGATGACGGCTATTTTCGGTTTGATGTGCCCTTTCACGATGAGCTTGAGAGTGGATGGCACGACTATCAGGTGAGCTGCAAGCTCAATGGAGAAGTTGGAATCGTGGGAAAAAGTGAATTATTGAAACCGTATAAAAGCAAACTCGGGATCATATCAGATATCGACGATACCTTTCTGATATCTCACAGCAATACCATATTTAAAAAATTGTATGTAATGCTTTCCCGAAATATCAATAAGCGAAAGCTCTTTGACGATGTGGTGCGTCATTATCAACGCCTGAGCTTAGCAGGTCAGGATAGCAAGGCTGCTTCAAATTCTTTTTTTTATGTATCGAGCAGCGAATGGAATCTGTATGGATTTATCAATGATTTTGCGGAAATCCATGAATTGCCAAAAGCGGTAATAAAATTAAAAGACATCAAGACCGGTTTGCGCGATTTTTTTGCAACCGGCAGGGGAGATCACGATCACAAATTCCATAAAATAAAAGATATTATTTCATTTTATTCAGAAATTCATTATGTGCTTCTGGGCGACGATTCACAGCACGACCCGGACATTTATGAGCGGGTATGCAAAATATTCCCCCTGAGCATTCAGGCAGTTTATATCCGACAAACTGGAAAAAATCCCAAGCCTGAAGTATTAACCATTTTAAAAAATATTGAAAGTATGGGTTCGCAAACCTGCTATTTTCAATCGAGTGAAGAGGCTATTGCGCATTCTGAGCGCATTGGTATTATCGCCGGAGAACCGGTGCTACATTGAGATTTCACCATCCGAATCGCCGTTTATAGCAGATCTGATTATGCCCACTCCATCAGAGATGCGTATCTTGCGGCCCGAATCTTTAAAATTTTATTTTTTATATGGAACAAGTGATGGTGTATCTGGAGGGAATTAAAGGAATGATGATAGCGTATGGTGGCAAAATTTTGCTTGCCATAATTGTGCTTTTAGTGGGTTTATGGCTCATTCGCAAATTGGTGCGTATCGTTTCGTCGACAATGGAAAAGCGGAATGTGGATCCTTCGCTGCGTCCATTTTTGGTTTCGATGCTGAGTGGACTACTCAAAGTGATGCTGGTAATCACAGTAGCCGGAATGATCGGTGTGGAAATGACTTCCTTTATTGCTGTGCTTGGGGGTGCCGCGCTGGCGGTAGGTCTCGCACTTCAGGGCAGTCTGGCAAATTTTGCAGGTGGGGTATTAATCCTACTCCTGAAACCATTTAAAGTGGGCGATTTTATCGAAGGACAGGGGCATGCCGGTACTGTGCACGAAATCCAAATATTTTATACCTATATGACTACACCGCAAGGTCAGGAAATTATCATACCCAATGGTCAGCTGAGCAACAATGCGATCAAAAACTTTTCATACCATCCCACAAGGAGATTTGATATGGTATTTGGTATCGGGTATGGTGACGATATCGACCTTGCAAAAAGCATCATTGAAGACCTGGTAAAGGCCGAACCCAAATTTATAGAAGAAAAAGGCCACGATATTTTTGTGGAAGAGCTGGCCGATAGTTCAGTGAATATTCACCTGCGCGGGTGGCTTCTCAGTTCCGACTTTTGGGGCGTTTTCAACCATTTCAATGAAAAAGTGAAAAAAGCTTTTGATGCAAAAGGTGTCAGCATTCCTTTCCCACAAAGGGATGTACATATGTTCAAAGAAGCTTAATTCAATGTATGTTCCTGGTTTCAGTGGGCGTAAACGAATACTTAATTTAAGTTTCGCACACCCTTTTTGCTTATCT
>JBGTLS010000424.1:0-2267 GCA_041744015.1 Cryomorpha sp.
AATCTGCGTCGGTGATTTTGGCCATGTCGTCGTCGAAGTTTCCGGTGGTGAGTCTTTTGGCGAAAGCCTGGTCGTATACGGGCGAAGGATTGCTTTTCAGGGCAAACTGCAGGGAGTCGTTTACGATGCGGTTTCGGACCACAGCTGCCTGCATGTCCAGCCCTTTTTTGGTTTCCTGTTCGTTGAGTTCGCGGGGTACAATGTCCAGGAGCAATACTTCCACGCCCACATTGGCGAAATGGAGCGCGATGCGTGAACCCATGACGCCGGAGCCGAGGACTGCTACTTTTTCTATTTTTCTTGTCATTGGTGTTTAGTGATTAGTGATTAGTTCTTAGACTTAATACCTGGTACTTAATACTTAGTACTTTTTTCGAAAATATCATCCTTATCCAGCAGCGCATTAATCTTCATCGCCACTTTAAAAAAGGTTTTTAGCTCATCTTCGGGGATATTTTTTTGGAGATATGTGTTGAGGTGGATGACTGATTCACGGGCGGTTTCGCGGTATTTTTCGCCTTCTTCGGTGAGGTGTACGCGTACCATTCGGCCGTCGCTGGCATCGGGGACTTTCGTGATGAGTCCGTTTTCTTCCATCGATTTCAGGGCGCGGGTAAGGCTGCGGGATTCGATGCCCATCTTTGGTCCGAGGCGTGTGGAAGGGGTGCCTTCCTTGTCGATATTGAGAAGGGCATAACCCACGGACATGGTGCCGCCAAATCTTGCGGCCTGGAGATTATAAATGCGCATAATCTTCATCCACAGCCAGCGAAGATGGAAATCTATGGTCTGTTCGGGTTTCATTGGGATGATAAAGCTAGTAAAATTTGTTATGCATGCATAACATTTAACGGAAAAAAACAGTTTGGGTTTCACCGGGGTGGTCGACCCTGAACAAAAAGAAATATTATTTCAGATTTTGAGGTGTTTATTGGTAAAACAAGGAAAATACATTAGACAGTAAAATTCTTGATTATAAAAGAAATGATCGGATTAAAGAGCTTCATTACCCTTTAACCAGATCATCACATTCAAAAAAGAAAACTTTTCAGAAGCGCAGTCCGGCTCTGAACACTACAATATTGCTACTGGATACATTTGCTGTAAAACTATTTTTTCCTTCGTTTTTTCTTAATAAAAGGTTTCCTCCGCTGTAATCTGCAACAGTAACGGAGGGGGCAAACTGATAGCCCGCCAGCAAGGCCGCGTTCACTTCCATACCAACGAAAAACAGGTCACCTAACAAGTATTCAGCGCCTCCGAAAATTCCGGGTCCGGCACTTACGCGGGCACCATTATTTCTTTCAGTGATTTGAAATTGGAAATAAGAACGATCAGGACTGTCTACTCTTGAGTGGAGGTTCTGGTAAGCAGCCAAAATTTGCCAGCCGGCATATAAACTCCACTTTGTTATATGTTTTCTGTATTCCGTTCCTATTCCAAGATTTGCATTCACTGACGTGGTGGTTTCTGTATTCGATGTGATATTATTCCCTGAATAGACGAAGTCAGAAAATATCGAATTTTGGAAATATGACACGTTACCGCTCAGTCGAAAGGCTCGCTGCGGTGTCCGGAATTTTCTATATATGATCCCAGCACTGGAAAGGTTTAGATTATTCGAACCATTATCATTAAAAAGATTGCCCACATAACCGAATACCGGATTGATTGAAATTGCAATGGATTGGTCTGAGGCTTCATACGTTCTTACCTGAGCGGAGGAAATGATCGATGAACAAGTGGCAAGCAGGATGAGTAAATGTGTCTTTTTCATAGGATTTATTTTTTGTTTGCGGATTCAAATCACAGATGGTGCCAAAAATCGTGATGTGTAATTCGAAAACTCAATAACCTGGGAAAGGGCTATATACCGAAAAGGGTTGTCAGAAACGACCCGGTAAAATAGCGAATTCGCCCTCTACTAAAAATGTCAATTAATTTTATTTTTGAAATTGAAAATAAACATAATATGATAACAAAATATATTTGGATTAACCTTCCGGTAAAAGATATTTCACGGACACGGGCATTTTACAAATCGGCGGGATTCGACTCCCATCCCCGTCACATCGATGATCCCAATATGGAGGCCCTGGTGGTTGGAGAAAAAGGGGTAATAGTGATGCTCTTTCCGGACTCACAATTTCAAACCTATACGCGAAATGGATTGGTGGATACGCATCTGGGAACGGAAGTACTTTTTTCAATAGATGCCGGTAGCAGAAAGCAGGTTGATGAGTTTGCAGAAAAGGGGAGGTCGGCGG
>JBGTLS010000425.1:0-3578 GCA_041744015.1 Cryomorpha sp.
ATGTCGTCATCATCAACAGCAATTTCTTTCATCGCTGTTTTTTTAACACCAGATTTGGAAACACGGGCGGCTTCCTCTTCTTCTTCGGTCTCTACAAATTCGGGACGAATTTCATCCTTGTTTTCATCAGATTCCTCATTAATAACTGCATCTTTTGGATTACTTGAATCCTTTGCCGAAGCAACTTTTGTTTCTGCGGTTTCTTCCGAAACCTTGTTTTCTTCTGTGGCCATAAAAGGCTTTTTAATTTGTATCCCGATTTTTGACGGTCACGATCAGGAGTGGTTTATAATAAGTGGAGCCGCCGCCAGCCCCGTTTTAAGGACCGCAAAGGTAATGATAATCATCGTAAATACCTCGTGCGAATTCGACATTTATTAAGATGTCAGATTTTTAGGAGAAAGTCATTCGTGTTTTACTTCAAAATCCTTCAATATGCGCGTTGGGTATATGCTGAATAACCATTGATGCATAGGTAAAATCCTATCTTTGTACGACGAAAATTCGCAACCAGGACCATGAAGCAATTTGAAATCCCCCAATTTTACAAGTCGTCTTTGATTAGCAAAGTAAAGGAAGCGCGAAAAATGGAGGATCCCAGAAAACGTGACTTTACTCCAACCATCCTCAACTTTGGTCCTGTCAGTTTCCTGATTCCACGGCATTTTGGATTTTGTTATGGTGTGGAAAATGCCATAGAGATTTCTTATCGCGCCATCCAGGAGAATCCGGGTAGACGAATTTTTCTGCTCAGCCAGATGATTCACAATCCCGAAGTAAACATAGACCTGCAATCCCACGGCATTACATTTATCATGGATACAGAGGGAAATCAATTTATTCCCTGGGATCATTTAAGTTCCGACGATATTGTGATCATCCCGGCGTTTGGAACCACCGTAGAAATTGAAAAATTGCTCGCTTCAAAAGGTATTGAGACCAAAAAATACAATACCACTTGTCCCTTTGTGGAAAAGGTTTGGAACCGATCTCAAAAACTCGGAAAGGAGAATTATACCGTTATTATTCATGGCAAACATAACCACGAGGAAACCCGGGCCACTTTTTCTCATAGTTATCAGGATGCACCATCAATTGTTGTAAAAGACATGGCGGAAGCCCGCTTGCTGGGCGCTTATATTGACAATCAAATCAGCGTGGAAGAGTTTTATGCTGTCTTCTCAAATCGGATGAGTGCAGGGTTTAATCCCTTAAAAGATTTGAATCGTGTAGGAGTGGTCAACCAAACCACCATGCTCGCCTCAGAAACGCAGGCGATTGCGGACTATTTTAAAGAGGTGATGCGGAATAAATTCGGAGACGCTGAAAATCTGGCACATTTCGCGGACACGCGCGATACCTTATGTTACGCCACCAACGATAATCAACAGGCAACTTATGGAGTTTTGCAACACGAAGCCGACCTCGCCATTGTGGTGGGCGGATACAACAGCTCCAACACTTCGCATATCGTTGAATTGTGTGAAGAAAAATTTCCAACCTTTTTTATCAAATCGGAATCGGAAATTGTTGATCAAAATCTGATCAACCATTTCAATTATCCAGCAAAAAAAATGAAACAGTCCGTGAATTGGTTGCCATCGAGGCAACCGGTACCGGTCCGCGTTGTACTAACAAGCGGTGCCTCATGTCCAGACGCCACGGTAGACAGGGTAATGCAAAAGATTCTGTCTTTTTTCGCTGAGACCATCCCTGTAGAGGAGGTTCTCGAAATTTCTCTCGCTAGGCTGTGATGATTTCCTGAGACCAATCCAAAGCGAGTTGCAACTGCTCTGATTCTGAAAGATTCGAATTGTCAAGCAGGCGGGCTTCACGAACGCGAATAAGTGGATTTTCCTTGCGCGTGGTATCAATCATGTCGCGCTCCTCTATATTTTCAGCCACTTCCTTAAGTGTGATTTTGGTGCCTTTCGCCAAAAGTTCGTCATAACGCCGTTGCGCGCGAATGGCCTTATCAGCAGTCATGAAAATTTTTAATTCTGCCTCTGGCAATACGGCACTTCCTATATCCCGCCCATCCATTACCACTCCACCTTTACGGGCAAAACGCTGCTGCATGATCCGCAATTTCTTCCGCACAGAAGCTATTTTGCTCACCTGACTCACCAGCGATGAAACCTGCATAGATCGGATTTCACCTTCCACTTCAACGCCGTTGAGGCGGACGGTGTTCATACCGTTGTTGTTTACAAAATCGACATCGATATGGTCCAGAGATGCAATCAACAATTCCTCGTCTACCGCTCCGTCTTTTGCAATTTCAGCATTCATGGCATATAAGGTTATTGCTCTGTACATGGCACCTGAATCGACATAGCTGTAATGCAGTTTTTTGGCCAATGCCTTTGCCAGCGTGCTTTTTCCGCAGGAGGAATATCCGTCGATGGCGATGTTAATTTTCTTTTTCACTGGGTGCGAAGATAGATACCCGATTTTCCGCAGAAAAGAAAATGGAGTTAAGATTTTACCGAAACCGGACTGCTGCCGGGTTGTCAGGCCTTTCGGAAATCATCAAATTTAATTCCGATGCTGAAATGGTTGCTCACACCTGCAAGATTGTACGCTGCACGACCATAACTTAAATGAAATTTCGCCACGCGCAATCCGAGGCCGTAAGTGATTCCTGAAAATCCTGGTCTTTCTTCTATTTTGAGCTGTTGTCTGCGATTGTAGTTATAGCCAAACCGAATATGCAGATTTTCACTCAAAAGAATTTCTGTATTAAAAACGAGGTGCCTTGCCAGGTTTTCCCCAAATCCACCCCGGGTATTGTCAATTTCTTCACCGGTAAGGGGATCAATGGAGATCTCTTCTTCAGGTTCGGGAGTCAGATTCCAGCGCTGAAGATTTTCAGCGATTAGAGAAAAACGCAGCGGAGCCTTGTCAAGTCGTTTGGATACGCCCGCTTGAATTTCAAACGGCAGATTTTCATCAATCCCATTGCGGTAAGTGGAAATTGGTCTTCCCAAATTCTTCATTAAAACGGTCGCTGTAAACCCCTCTTCCCGGTTGAAATACGAACCGCTCAAATCCACCGCAATTGCTGAGGCTTTATATTCAGCCAGTTCACTATACACGAATTTTAAATTCGATCCGATGCTGAATTTTTCGTCCAATGGCCGGCTGTATCCGACCTGAAAAATATATTCACCCGCATTAAAATTTCCCATGAATGCACCCGTCTCATCCGTCATATCAAACTCCCCATATCCCAGATTCTGAATGGCAAAGGCGACTGTTCCGAAATCTCTGAAATGATGTGCGTATGCCGCGTGACCTATATTGGCTTCGCCAAACAGACGGGTATAACCGAGTGCAATTTGTCCGGATGTGGTCGAATCGAGAAGTGATGGAGCGATCAAACCAAGATTCAAATCCCCGTCCTTCACAGCGATTGCGTTGCCACCGAGCGCAGCGGCTCTCGCAGGAGAGATCGTTTGCAATACCTGAAAACTGGTGGAACCTCCCTGTTGGGCGTATAAGAATCCGGTGGACAGAAAAATCAGAAGTGTAAAAACAATCCGCATAAGCAATTCGTCAGGGTATTACCGAAAACG
>JBGTLS010000426.1:0-5340 GCA_041744015.1 Cryomorpha sp.
TATTCTCAATTCTTTTTGAAGCCTTGAAATGGAAATAATATTAAAAATTAGAGAGAGAGAGAGAGAGAGAGAGAGAGAGAGAGAAAAAAATAAATCAAAAAATATTCTTGGAATTTCAATTCCCCGAAAATCATGGAGGAACCGAATGTAAATTTGTCTTTGTCATTCCATATTTCCCTTGAATTGGTAAAATGACGTCATCTTCGACCGATAAAAACACATTAAAATGTCATGAAATCGGATTTTTTCTGAGAAATGTTTACCATCGCTTTGAACCATTGAATTGTATTCCTGATCATAACGGTACATGCAAATATCCTACGAAGTTTATTTTATACCTTTGGGTATTATACCACTTGGTATAATACCACTTGGTATAATTTTCAATCTACTTCAATCTACATGAAGATATCTCCATTCACATACGGTGTTGCTGTCAGCGGCAACTCCTTCACCAACAGAGAGCAGGAACTCGATAAATTAAAAAAGAATCTATTGAGCGGAGATCTATCTCATTGAATGGACAAACTCACCCGACCATCGAAATGACAAAACACCGAGCTTTGTCATCCAGAGCGAAGCGAAGGATCTATTTCATTGAATGGACAAACTCCCCTATTCGGAATGACAAAACTTCAAACATTGTCCCCCAAAACCTTGTTGTGGGATTTATGTACATTTTCAGAACGCCAAAGCCCCGAAGGGGTGACATCTTCATAACCCAGGCCGAAGGCCTGGGTTATGATCACCGTCCCGTTCCCGCCAGCCCACAACAGCGCTCTGTGAACTGACGTTTCTTCGGCGGCGAAACGACCTTTGCAAAGGCGTTCTGAACAAAGTTTACACATGCAATAATAATTCCCTTCGGCACATCTCACACAACGCTCAACGCCTAATTCACCACAAACCGCTTCACAACCCCTCCTCCATTCGTATCCATCTGAATGAAGAAAATTCCTTCCGGCAAACCACTTACATCCACTGAAAAATTTTGTCCCCTGGCCGGACCGCTCTGCAAAAGCCTCCCCGATGTATCGAAAATCCGGTAATTGCCTTCGAAATCGGTGTCTGACGATTTGAGAAAAATGACGCTTTCGGCGGGATTCGGGTAGAGAATGACTTTTGGCGCTTCGACATTCGTTTCGGTAAGACTGAGCGGAGAAGTGGCTCCAATGGCATATATTTTTACCTGTCCGGGGGCGATTTCAGTGGTGGGCATCCATCCGCTAAAACTCCCGTTGGCAGTTATTTCCAAATTATTTAGAATTGTTTCTTCCAACATTTCGGTTACCACATAATCGCCCATCGGGAGGGTCGAGATGGGCAAGTCCATTGAAAGGGAAGCGGGGGTTTCCCCCAAATTGATCACTACAGCCACTGCCTCTCCCTGGTAAATGCGGATAAAATGGAGCACTTCTTCGCTGTTTCCGTATAGGGGCAAAGCATAGCCCCGACGTAGCGGATCGAGGTCATTCCTCAGGTGAACTAAGTCTTTGTAGAAGTTCAGAAGGGAATTTGGTTCGTCTTCCATTTCCGCCACATTGTTGGTGGAAAAATTCCCACCCAGGTTGATCCATGGACTGCCTGTTGTGAATCCACCATTGGCCTCAGCCGACCACTGCATGGGGCGGCGTTTGATCTCGTCGGGACCCGTTCCCTCCATACCGATTTCTTCTCCGTAATAAATGAAGGGAACTCCGGGGAGGGTGAGGTAAATGGCCGCGGCCTGTTTCATCTTTGTCACGTCATTGTCGAGCTGATCAAAAACGCGGTTGATGTCGTGGTTGGTGAGAAAGGTGGCGTACTGCAATTTGGGGTAAGCTGTCTGCACGTTCGCAAGTTGACTGTAAAACGAGCCAGGTGAGTCGTCGTTGACCGCACCCAAAATCGAACCGGCCATGCTGAATTCAAAGCAGATATCCAGCCGGTCATTTACCACATAAGGCACAATAGATTCAGTGCCAGACCACACTTCGCCAACGAGGATGGCATCGGCGTCGGCAGTAGTGACAACCTCTTTGAGCTCTTCGAGAATTTCAAAAGTTTCTGGCGTGTCTTCCAGAATGGTTAAGTCTTCAACCAGGAATTTAATGGCATCGAGGCGAAACCCGTCTACTCCCAGATCAATCCAGAATTGGGCGATGTCCATCATCTCATCGCGCACGGGTTGGTGGTTGTAATTCAGGTCGGGCATTCCACCCCAAAAAATGCCGTAGTAATAGCTCCCATTGGCCCAATGCCAGACGGTTTGACCCCATGGACCCAGAAAGCCCGGGTTGGTGGGCGACCAAACATACCAATCGCGGAAGCCATCCTGACTGTTTCGCGATTGGGTAAACCAGGGGTGCTGAATGGAAGTGTGGTTCATCACATAATCGATAATCACCCGGATTCCGCGTGCGTGAGCTTCATCCAGAAATTCCAGGAAATCATCCATCGTACCGTAATCGGGTTCGACACTGTAATAGTCCGTCACGTCGTAGCCGTGGTAAGAGGGCGAAGGCATGTGGGGCATTAGCCAGATCCCCGTGATACCGAGGTCGTTGGTGGTTTCGGGATCACCATCGTTCAGATAGTCGAGTTTTTCGATAATGCCCTGGAAATCGCCGATTCCATCTCCGTCGCTATCGTAGAAACTGCGGACAAAGATTTCGTAAAACACGGCGTCGTTCCACCAATGTAATTCGTAATCTTCGCTGACGTGGGGATCACAAACGTTGCATGTATTAAAACAATAGGTCAATATGGGAGGAGCTCCCACCGAAGCAGCGGCGGTTCGTTGCCCCTGTTCATTTGCACACGATCCGGTAATATTTTCTGATTCGGCACCGTTGGAGAAGATGTACACATAGTCACCGGCAGGCAATTGAACCGAAATTTCATAGGTGCCATCGGTATTCAGGTCGCTCAGCGCCAGACCCGGTTCGGACCAGTTGTCACCATATCCCGCAGCTTCCAGAAAATTACCGGTTACAAATACACCTTCTGAGCTTACGACTTCGTCGGTCATATTGACGGAAAAGTTGATTACCGCATTGCAGGAATCAAAAACCACTGTGGGCAGGGTAATACCATTTTCCCCGACCGTAACCTGCCGGTTGAGATTTCCTCCCCCGTCATTCAATGCGCAGGCAGCCGGGGGATTTTCAGGTTGATCATTCCAGGTGGAGCCGTTGATAAATTTATAGAGATAAGTTCCGGGAGGCAGGTTTACGGTGAGTTCGAAAACATTATCTCCATCGGAATCAGTGAGCTCAGCTGACCCCGGATTCCAGTCCGCCGGATAACCCGCCTGGGTCTGAAAGTTGCCTGCCACGTGCACCCCATTCGAACTGATTTCTTCATTGCTCATGTCCACTGAAAAGGTCAGTGACACATTCTGCGCCTGCGCATTTAAGGTGATAATGAAGCCGAATAGAAATAAAAAAACGCGCATTTTTCTGATTTTGCCTTAAAGATAGGGTCTATTTTACACTTAGGAGAAATGGATTTTAAAGCATTCGGGAAAAGCTAACGGGAATCAAAGATTAAATGAATATGTATTGTGTAATTCACCTTATATGCTGCTCACTTGTACTTGTCTGTAAACTAAAAACCAAAAATCGAAGATGCTGATAGTACATTCCGACATTATTCGTCGGCACCTCAGCGTCAGTACAAACCACTCCCTCCAAAATCACAACCTTTCTAAACATCCCTTCACCGATTCCTGTTGATTTGTAACTTTGCTACAGTCAATGGAAAATTCATATCCAGTGATGATGCATAACCCTTAATATGAGCACCCCGAAAATAGAACCCCGCAAACTTGAAGTAGTCGCTGAACTCTGCGATTATGTAGATGAGCTAGTGGACACCAAAATGCTTAAGCCCGATACCTGCTGGCAACCTTCCGATTTTCTTCCGGACTTTAGTGGTGAGAATTATCTGGTCGAACTCCAGGAACTTCGCCAACGATCGAAAGAAATTCCCAATACCGTGATCATTTCACTTGTGGGAAATATGATCACCGAAGAAGCCCTGCCGAGTTACCAGACCTGGTTTAACCTGCTCGAAGGCATGAATCCCGACCGGGATGTTGCCAGTGATCACGCCTGGGCGCGCTGGTCGCGCGCATGGACGGCAGAAGAAAACCGCCATGGTGACCTGTTGAACAAATACTTGTTTCTTTCCGGAAGGGTGGATATGAAAGCGGTGGAGCAGACCATACACCGACTCATCCACAACGGCGTCGACAACCTCACCGAAGCGGATCCATACAACGGCATTATCTATACCTCATTTCAAGAACGGGCGACAAAAATATCGCATGTGAATACGGGCAAACTCGCAGATAAAGCAGGCGACAGTTCGCTGTCCAGGATTTGCAAGATTATCGCTGGCGATGAAGCCCGCCACGAAAATGCCTACAAAGGCATGATGAAAAAAATATTCGAACTCGACCCCAGCGGCGCCATGGAATCCTTTGGAAAAATGATGCGCCGGAATATCGTTATGCCTGCCCGGTTGATGGGAGAGCATCAAAAATTAAATCTTTTTGAAACCTATTCGGCCATCACCCAACATATTGGCATCTACACAGCCCTCGATTACGCCAGTATCATGAAACATCTGGTGGATTACTGGTCGGTGGAACAATTATCCGGACTGAGCGCTGAAGCAAATAAAGTCCAGGATTATTTGTGCGAACTCCCTGAGCGGTTTAAGAAACTTGCAGATCGGGTGAAACAAATTTCCGCGGAACCAGAGTTGATTTGGATGTAATTTAATGTGGAGTTGGGAATGCGGAATTGGGAGTGTGGAGTTGGGAGTGTGGAGTGTGGAGTTGGGAGTTGTGAGTGAATTGGGAGTGGAGATTTTGAGAAAATGGGGCACCGACCGCAGAGAACTTAGCAGTGACCGCACTCTCCAAGTACCCTGCAGCTCTTCATTTTGATGTTAAAAAAACCATGCTGCCTGACCACAGGCAGCGCAGCCGCCCGTGCAAACACCCAACCTTAATTTTCTTAACTCCTTCATTTTCATGTTAAAAAAACATGCTGCGCAGCAGCGACCCCATTCGCTTCGCAGCATTTGCAATGCTGCTGCGGTGTAATTCTCTCCTTTCGGAACTTAAATTCTCCTAAACGATTCCGACGCATTGCCTCTTAGCAACGAAGGGTAAATGCTTCGGAACATATCCAGAACAGTCTTCGCTTCGCAGCATTTGCAATGCTGTTGCGGTGTAATGTTCGCATTTCGGAAGTTAAATTCTTTTTAACGATTCCGAAGCATTGCAAATGCTTCGGAACATATCCAGGTCAGTCCTCCGGGGCTGTCATTTCCAAAGTTTTGGAAATT
>JBGTLS010000427.1:0-4152 GCA_041744015.1 Cryomorpha sp.
GGAATGTGAGTGTGTGTAGAGTTGCGAATGCGGAATGCGGAGTTGGGAATATGGATTGTGGAGTGTAGGGTTGGGAATGTGGAATTGGTAATTTGGAATTAAAGAATGCAATAAATGATATCTGAGATTCAAAGGCGTGCGTGACAAATTGGCCTGGACATCATCCACATTTGCGAACTTCTTCCCAATTCGCCGGCTTAATGGGTAATACAGAAACAATTGATCAGGTGTAGCACCAGAGTCGGGGCAAATTACCGGGCAGTATCACGCGCGAAATCCCCGGCTGATTTCATTCATAAGTTGACCATTGTAGAAGAGGAAGCTGATGAAACGCTTACTGGATAGATATGCTACTGGACATAATTCAAGATGAAAAAATAAAAGAAAAACTTGAAAAAATCCGTTCCGAAACCAATGAAATTCTGTCCATTGTAGTTGCAAGCGTCCGCACTGCAAAGTCCAAACAAAACCAGAAATAGTGCGGAATACGTAATTCTCCCCACTCCGAATTCCACTTTCCCAACTCCGAATTCCCAACTCCCAATTCCTACTTCACCCGCTCACTATACTGCCCCGTCCGAGTATCAATCTTCACCCGGTCGCCCGTATCGATGAACAGCGGAACGCGCACTTCGGCTCCTGTGTCGATCGTCGCTTTTTTCATGGTATTGGTAGCCGTATCACCGC
This sequence comes from Cryomorpha sp., assembly GCA_041744015.1. GTDB lineage: Bacteria > Bacteroidota > Bacteroidia > Flavobacteriales_D > Cryomorphaceae > JBBQZU01. Next base: position 688 of record JBGTLS010000427.1, read on the forward strand.
GCAGGCCGGGTTCGGTATACGTGATTTCAGCTTCAATAAATGAGGGGAGCTCCACGCTCAGCGCTGTCTCCTCTTCCGCGTGAAACATGATGGTGCACACCATTCCCTCGCGGAGAAATTCCGGCTTTTCGACCAGGTGGCCATCGAGGAAAACCTGTTCAAATGTTTCGATGTGCATGAAGTGATAGCCGTTGTTTTCGGGGTAGAGATATTGATAAGGACGGTATTCGATACGCACGATGTCAATGGCGTGGCCAGCTGAAAAAGTGTGATCGATCGTTCTTCCGTTTTCGAGGTTTTTGATTTTGGTGCGCACAAAAGCCGGCCCTTTGCCAGGCTTCACATGTTGAAATTCGACAATCGTGTAGAGCTTGCCGTTGAATTTCATGCAAAGTCCGTTTTTTATATCTGCCGTAGTAGCCATATCGTATATTTTAGATTTCCAAAAGTAGAAAATTAAAGAGGCTTGAATTCCTCCATATGGATTTTTTGGTCGCAAAACTGAAATTCTTCCCCCTGATTGTTTGAGGCAACGATGATTAGCCGGTCCTTTCGCATTTCTTTCACTGTGGATTGATACCAAACTATACCGGCACGATCCAGATTGGAAATGGGTTCATCCAAAAATACGCCACGCGTATTGCTGTACAGCGCCAATCCGAGTCGCAATCTTTGTTTCATCCCCGACGAAAAGTATTTCACCTGTTTGTCGGCAGCCTTCTCAAGCTGGATGAGGGCAGGAAAAGAGTCGAGACTCATTTCCGCGAAAGCGGGCTTTAAAGAAAAGTGAAACCTGGCCATCTCAAGCAATGTCAGTTCTTCATACAATTCAAGATAGGGGCTGCAAAAGCTGAAATAGCGGTACACATCGGGTCTCAGTATCTCTTTTCCGTTCAACTTGTAAGTGATAGTGCCCTTTGTTACCGGTGCATACCCAAGCAGGGTGCGCAGTGCTGTGCTTTTGCCCGATCCATTTCCGCCAAGGATCACATAAGCAGAAGTCGACAAAAGTTGTGCATCCCAGTTTCTGAAAATCCAGTCGCGGTTAAATCGCTTTCCAACCTGATGAAGTTGTATTTCAAACATGGGTTTATCCGCGCATAATGCCTTTGGCAGAACCGCGAATGAAAGCGAGAATCTGATCTTTTTCAGGGCTGTTGGGCATGGTTTCTTCCACCATCGAAATGCCTTTGGTGGTATTCGTATTGTGAACGTAAATTACTCGGTAGATATCCTCGATAGCCTGAATGGTGGCATCGGTAAAACCGCGCCGACGCAATCCCACTGTATTGATACCCACATAGGTCAATGGCTCTCTGGCCGCTTTTACAAACGGAGGAACATTTTTTCGCACAAGCGAGCCTCCCGCGACAAAGGCGTGGGCTCCGATCGTTACAAATTGTTGGATAGCAACCACGCCTTCAAGGATAGCGTAATCCTCTATGGTCACATGGCCTGCGATATTGGCTGAGTTGGCCAGGATACAATGGTTGCCCACCTGCGTGTCGTGACCGAGGTGGGTATAGGCCATGAGCAGACAATTGTTGCCGACCGTGGTTTTATATCGGTCTACTGTGCCCCGGTTGATGGTCACACATTCGCGGATGGTGGTATTGTCCCCGATTTCAGCTGTGGTTATTTCACCTGCGAATTTTAAATCCTGCGGGATAGCCGAAATGACAGCTCCCGGGAATATCCGGCAGTTTTTCCCAATTCGGGCACCATCCATGATCACCACATTAGAGGCGATCCAGGTACCATCACCAATTTCCACATCCCCTTCGATGTACGTGAATGGTCCGATTTCAACTCCTTTGCCAATTTTGGCATTGGGATGTATGCTTGCGAGGCTGTTACTCATTTACGCTTTGTCCTTAATTATTTGTGCCATCAAATCTCCTTCAGAAACCACTATGCCGTTTACATAAGCCTTGCCGCGCATCTGCACAATGCCACGCCGGATGGGTGCAGTAAGCTCCAGGCGAAACACGAGGGTATCTCCCGGTATTACTTTGCGCTTGAATTTTACGTTGTCTATTTTCATAAAATACGTACTCCATTCTTCCGGCTTTTCCACATTGTGGAGTGCCAGTACCCCGCCCACCTGCGCCATGGCCTCGATTTGCAAAACGCCTGGCATTACAGGATTTCCCGGAAAGTGCCCTTGAAAAAACGGTTCGTTGATGGTCACATTTTTTACCCCCGTCACATGATTTTCTTCGAGTTCGATGATTTTGTCGATCATCAGAAAGGGGTATCGGTGAGGCAAAATCTGCATGATCTTGTTCACGTCGTAGATCGGATCTTTCGTCAGATCAAAATCGGGTGCTTTTTTCTTTTCGTCGCGGATGAGCCCTTTGATGATTTTACCAAAGTTGATATTGCCGGCATGACCTGGTCGCGCGGCAAGGATGTGCCCGCGAATGGGTCTGCCTACCAGAGCGAGATCACCGAGTATATCGAGAAGTTTGTGGCGGGCGGGCTCGTTTTCAAATTTCAATTTGATGGTGTTCAATACACCGATACCTTCCACCTTGATTTTCAGGTGCTCTTTGCCAAGCAATTTGGCAATGGCCTGATATTCTTCCTCTGATCTTTCCCGCTCCACGAGTACGATGGCGTTGTCGAGATCGCCTCCTTTGATGAGGTTGTTTTTCGCGAGTTCTTCTATTTCCCTAAGGAAAACGAAAGTCCGGCAGGGCGCAATTTCTTTTTTGAACTCGCTGATCTCGTACATGGAAGCGTGTTGCGTGCCAAGTACGGGAGAGTTGTAGTCGACCATCACAGTGATGCGCAATTCCTGACCTGGGGTGGGTACAGCCAGCATCTCGACGTATCCGCGGTCATCTTCGTAATACAGATTTTCTTTCAGGGTGAAATAATCTCTTTCCGCGTCCTGTTCCACCGCTCCGGCATTTTCAATTTCGGTGACGAATGGCAGTGCGCTTCCGTCCATGATGGGCACCTCGGGGCCGTCGAGTTTGATCAGGGCATTGTCGATCTCGCTTCCGAAAATGGCCGCGAGCACATGTTCGGTCGTGTACACGCGTGCTCCATCCACTTCGAGTGTGGTGCCGCGTTGCGTGGAAACAACATTGTCCACATCTGCCTTTATCAGGGGTTGATTTTCGAGGTCGATACGCTGAAAAACGTATCCGTGGTTTTCAGGTGCGGGATGAATGGAGAGGTTGACTTTTTCTCCTGTGTGTAGCCCGATGCCTGTAAATTCCACAGGCGCAGCAAGGGTGCGCTGTTTAATGCTCATAGTTCGATGGTTCGTTTGAGTGCTGCCAGTTCTTCTTTGATAGATTGCATTTCTTTCATCAGTTCCGGCAGTTTGCGGTAGCCTACGTAAGACCTTTTATAATCGCCGATTCCGAAAGCCGGCGATCCTTGAATGATTGTATTTTCTACAGTAATACTCGCGCCGACACCAGATTGTGCGGCTATTTTCGTTCCATCGGC
>JBGTLS010000428.1:0-2551 GCA_041744015.1 Cryomorpha sp.
GCGAGATCAATATGCTCATGCATGTAGCCGACAGCATGGGATTTACAGTCAATACGTTCACCCATATCCTGGAAGGTTACAAGGTGGCTGATAAAATGGAAGCACATGGCGCTGCCGGCTCCACTTTTAGCGACTGGTGGGCTTATAAATACGAAGTGAAAGATGCAATTCCACACAATGCATCGCTGATGCATGAAATGGGTGTGCTTACCGCCATCAATTCCGATGACCCCGAAATGGGCCGTCGGCTGAATCAGGAAGCCGCCAAAGCTTTGAAATATGGAGGAATGAGTGAAGAAGATGCCCTGAAGATGGTGACGCTCAATCCCGCTAAAATGCTGCATGTGGACCAGTATGTGGGAAGTTTAAGCGTTGGCAAACACGCCGATATTGTGATTTGGTCTGGCAATCCGCTTTCGGTATACAGCAAAGCGGAAATCACTTTCGTGGATGGAAGAAGGTATTACGACCGGATGGCAGCGGAAATCACGCGCACCAGAGATGTGGTGGACAGGAACAGAATTTTTAACCTGATGGAAAAAGCCAAAAAGAATGGTGCCGAAGCCAAGAAACCGGAACGCAAGGAAGAAAAACATTATCACTGCGATTCAGAAGATTGAAATTATGATGAAAGATATTTTTGGAAATATAAAGTTCAGCCTGGTTAAAAAGCTTCTGGGTTTTGTTTTTTTGCTGTGCTGTGTATTCGGTATAAATAGCGCCACCGCTCAGGATGCGGAAACTGACTTTTTGATCCGGGGTGTGAATATCCATACGGCTGCAGGCCCCGTTATTTTGGATGGTGCTGTAGGTGTAAAAAACGGAATAATCACCTATGTGGGAAAGAAAAGTGGTGTTTCAGACGCGGATTACCCGCGTGTGTTCGACCGCAAAGGATTTGAACTGTATCCGGGGCTGATCGCAGTGAATACTACAATAGGTCTTACAGAGATATTTGCCGTAAGGGCCACACGCGATTACAATGAGTCTGGAGAAATGAATCCCAATGTGCGGTCGCTGATTGCATACAATGCAGAGAGTGATATAGGCAAAACGGTTTTTGCCAATGGAGTGCTCTTTGCCCAGGTGTGTCCGCGCGGTGGGGTGATTAGTGGCACTTCATCGGTGGTAAAATTGCAGGGCTGGAACTGGGAAGACGCCGTCTATAAAATGGATGATGGCGTGCATCTGGAATGGCCCGCCACCTATAAACGCAAAGGCGAAAGGGGAGAGCCGCGCCGGTATGTGGCCAATGAAGATTATGAAGAGAACCTGCGGGACCTAACCACCTTTTTCGCTCAGGCGAAAGCCTATTCAAAACGAAAAATGCCCCTGGAGCGCGACTTGCGCATGGAAGGAATGCGCGGCGTTTTCTCCGGCGAAAAGAGACTTTATGTAAAAGCAGATTTCATTAAAGAAATCCGTGAAGCCATCGCCTTCAAGCGGGAAATGGAAATTCCGGCTATGACCATCATTGGAGGGTATGACAGCTGGATGGCGGCAGATTTACTTCGGGAGAACAATATCAGTGTTGCTGTAGGTCGGGTGAACTCTTTGCCGCAGTTTGCGGAAGATGCGGTGGACGCTCCATATGCGCTGGCATCTAAGCTCGCAGCAGCCAATGTGCTTTTCTGTTTTGATATGGATGGAGGCATGGAAACGATGCAAAACCGAAATCTTCCATTTAATATTGGTACAGCTATGGGTTTCGGACTGAAGCCTGAAGATGCGTTGAAAGGTGCTACTATCAACGCTGCGAAAATACTGGGCATCGCAGACAGAACAGGCAGCATTGAAGTTGGCAAAGAGGCAAATTTTGTTATTTCATCCGGTGATATTTTCGACATGCGAACGAGCCTGATACAGGAGGTTTTCCTGCAGGGCATATCGCACCTGCCTACCACGCATCAGGATGCCCTTTACGGAAAATACCGGGCGAAATACGGCCTGACAGAAGATTAGATTCAAATTGCCTAACTTCACAGTACCTATTAAACGATACTGTTATGGCTAAAACGACTACTGCTGAAAAATGGGTGCTCATGACCGAACTCAACGGCGAGGCATTGTTGCACCACTTCAAGCTGTCAAACCACGGAAACGTAGTACGGATCAAAAAAGGCACCGGCGCCGAAGAACCATTTGACGCCAAGTCCATAGGCGGATACAAGTATATATCCTTTACCACCCGCGAAGGATCCCGCGAAACCATTTACCTGCACAGGCTTGTCGCCGAATTTTTTGTTGATGCTGGCGATGAAAACCGGACTTATGTTATTCACAAAGACTACAACCGCAATAACAACCGTTTTGACAATCTCGAGTGGGTTACCCAGGAAGTGCTCTATGCGCACCGCTCAGCGAAAGCGGGACGAATATCCGCATCAAAGCAAAGTCCACAGCGCAATAGACATCTGCAATCTGAAGTCGTGGCAAATCAGGCCCAGGCTTTGGAAGATGTGCGGGTGCGACGTATGGTGGGAGAATATTTCGGTATAAGTCAATAGCCTAGTTTGCTGCGCACTTTTGCCAGCACTTCTTTGGCTACAGC
>JBGTLS010000429.1:0-3043 GCA_041744015.1 Cryomorpha sp.
GGAAGTGAAACTGGAAAGCGGTTTTGGGCTGAGCTCGCATTTCAATTTTCAAAGAGGAGAGGAGGAAATGGACAATGGGACCCGATCGCCATCGCGTCATGCGGCTCCGTGGTTTGGGCTTACGCGGCTCAACTATGAAACAGGCAAGTTACAACTGCAGGTTTATGGGCAATACAGCGGGGCTGTGTCTTTTGCCAATCTGAATATCGAGGAGCAGGGCAAACCGGAGATTTATGCCATCGATGCTGATGGAAGCCCGTATTCTCCATCCTGGTTTACGCTTAATTTCAAGTCGGCTTATCAGATTTCCAGATATATCTCAGCCGGAATTGGTTTGGAAAACATCACCGATCAGAGATACCGGCCATACAGCAGTGGTATCGTGGCTCCAGGTCGCAATCTGATTTTGTCAATGAGGGCTTCATTTTAGAAAAGTTTGCGATAACTCCTTTGTGAACATTCCGATTTCCAGCGTCTGTTGCGCTGACCACATTATCCTTATTTTCGCCGCGTGAAGTCCCAAAGACCCATCATTCTGGTTGGCCCTGCCTATCCATTGCGGGGTGGCATCGCCAATTTTAACGAATCGCTTTGTGAGACCCTCATCGCGAAGGGAGAGCATTGTGAAATCGTCAGTTTTTATTTGCAGTATCCCCGATTCGTATTTCCCGGCAAAACCCAGAATGCCGTTGGGGATCCTCCAAAAAACCTCGTCGTTCACCCCTGGCTGAGCAGTGTCAATCCCCTTTCATGGATCACGGCCGCACGAAAAATCGTCAAACTTAATCCGCGGTTTGTGGCCATCCGGTTTTGGCTCCCGCAAATGGGACCGGCTCAGGGCACATTGGCCAGATATCTGCAAAAACATGGTATTCCGGTGATTGGCCTCGTCGACAATGCGATTCCACATGAGCCTCATCGATTCGACAGGACGTTATCGCAATGGTTTTTCAGGCATTGTGACGCCTTTTTTACTTTGTCTAAAAGCGTGGCCAGAGACCTTGAAAAACTCGCTCCTGGTCGACCTTCGCATACACATCCGCATCCGGTATACGACGTTTTCGGAACTCCGGTCATCAAATCTCAGGCACGAGAGGTCCTCGGCCTTTCACCAAATGAATCGTATGTGTTGTTTTTCGGTTTTGTAAGGAGATACAAAGGGCTTGATCTGCTGATAGAAGCTTTTGGTGACAGCCGGATCATACAACTCGGTCTAAAGCTGATTATCGCAGGTGAATTTTACGAACCAAAATCTGCTTTTCTCAATCAGATTGACCGCCTCGGTCTTCGCGATCGGGTCTTAATTTATGATGATTACATTCCTCAGGAAGAGGTGAAAAATTATTTTTGCTCGGCCAATATCGTGGCGCAAACCTATCGCACAGCCACGCAAAGCGGGGTAACGCAGATCGCTTATCACTTCGGTCGACCGATGTTGGTGACCGATGTGGGCGGCCTCGCTGAAATTGTACCCGATGGTAAGGTGGGTTATGTAGCAGATACCAATCCCGGTGCAATAGCCGATGCGCTTGTCCGTTTCTTTACAGAAAACAAAGAAGCCGAATTTGCTGCTGCTGTGGAAACCCGAAAACAACTGTTTTCCTGGACACATTTTGCCGAAGAATTCACCAAATTTGCCGATTCAATACATGGTCGAAAAACGAATCATACCTCATAAAATCGTCCGGAATTTTCCTGTCCGAACTTTTTTCTTGTTGCTTTTCTGTTGTGGTGTTTTTTTCGCGAAAGCGCAACCTGTATCGGGCCCCAATGAAGTAGACAGCAAAAACCGCAAGCAGGGCCACTGGGAAAAATTTCACTCTACTACTGGCAAACCTGCGTACAAAGCGACTTTCAAAGACGACCAGCCTGTGGGAATTATGCAACGGTTTTATGAAGACGGGACGCTTCAGGTGGAAGTGGATTATGGAACAGGGAAGTCCGGACGCGCCAAACTCTTTTATCCCGATGGGGAATCGGTGATGGCTGAGGGCAAATATCTCGGTCAGGAACGCGACAGCGTATGGCGTTTTTATTCCCCGGAAGGGGCGCTCACCAGCGAAGAACAATACGTCAACGGAAAGAAAAATGGCCTTTCGCGGGTTTATTTTGCAGATGGCAGCATCGCAGAAAAAATCAATTACAAGGATGATGTCCCGAACGGTGATTGGGAACAATTCTACCTGAATGGCCAGCCTAAGCTCAAGGCAAATGTGGTGAATGGGATTCAATACGAAGGCAAATACACCATGTATTACGACGATGGCAAAAAGCAGATCGAAGGCTCGTATGTCAATGGAAAAAAGGAAAGTTCCTGGTATGAATTCAATCCCGATGGCTCTATTAAGGTGATTTACGTGTATCGCAACGGTAATGTGGTGGAGGAACACTTTCAGAATGGAACTTTTGAAAAGTATTACTCCAATGATATTCTCCGATCTGTGCACAACTATAAAAATGGCAAGAAACACGGCCCTTTTAAAGAGTATTTCGCTCAGGGAGAATGGCGAACGGAGGAGGGGAAAGATGAATTTGGCAATCGATTTCCGGTACAACGGCTCTACGGAACCCAGTTGCAGCGGGAGGGAAAATATCTCGACGGGGAACTTCACGGCGAGGTGATCAACTATAACTCAACCGGGCAGGTGATCTCGCGTGAAAAGTTTGACAAGGGGGTTCCTGTCCGGTAATTTGTATATATTGGGTCTATGAATCTGCGTTATATTCTGTGTTTGTCAACTCTGGTATTTGTCGCCTGCGTGAAGGATGATGGTGATACTGAGCCAGCAGTTATGGGATACGGATATTTCCCGGTTGCCATTGGTACTTTCGTGGAATACCGTGCTGACTCAGTGTACCACGATCACCCTGACCCCAATATTCCCGGAATTCACGATACGACGGTTTTTTTTATCCGTGAGGTCATCGAATCAGAATTTCTCGATGCCATGGGTGAAACCAGTCAGCGAATAGAGCGCTATAAAAGGATGACAGAAGAAGAGGATTGGGTTTTGAGCGATGTTTGGTTTGCCAAAAGAACCAA
>JBGTLS010000430.1:0-3777 GCA_041744015.1 Cryomorpha sp.
TTATTCCGATACGTATTTAAGGTATGAGAAAGGAAATAGCTTTTAAACAAATTGACAGCGCTCCGGGGGCGGTCATGGAAAGGGCAGCATAACTGCAACCCGGGTAATTTGGTACGCAATTCTTCAACGCTCGCTACATCATCCGTTTTAAGAGGGCAAATAACTTTTATGTCGGCTGTGTTATACCAATGTTCTACCAGTCTCCACGATTTTATAACTCCCCCGCTTATGGGTGGATATGGTAGCTGGGTAGTTAAGAATAATATCCGCATTCCATTTCCTTATATCCGCACAAACAAAGATTTAATTTTTGAAAACACTGACTCAGGTTTGTTGCGGTAATACTTTCTTCTTCCCCGATTGAGACTAAAAGTAATCTCAGGGTGAAAAGTATCTAACACAATTGCGTTGGCTTCAGAAAGAGAATCTGTTCTCAATATGTTTTCCACATCCTCCAAATCCTGAAAAGATGTATGTTTTCTCCGCATCACAATCACAGGAAAATCGACGGTGTTCAGAAGGGTTAAAGTACCACTTACATTGCCAAATGGTGCTGTGTCGAGTATTACGAGGTCATAGGTATCCTTAAGTGTCTCGATAATTCCATTTATAGCTTGCAAATCAAAGTCTGTTAAGGCTGATTTTATTCCAAGTTCGGCAATGTCAAGATTAGGAAACTTGGTCGGAGTTACAGCCTCCCGAAGCGAAATCGATCCGTTCATAACATCCATGATATTGGCTCCCTGAGAAATGCCAAAGGCATTTTTTAATTGAGGTTGTCGAAAATTCAGATCTACAGCTATCGTTTTATAACCCAATCTGGCCACTTGCGTGGAAAGCATGGAGGCGACATATGTTTTACCTTCTCCAGACTTGTAAGAGCTAATCCCCAAGCTCTTGATTCCCGGCTTTTTACGAAGCATCCTGTGAAATATGGTGGAGATCTGATTGGAAAGTTGGGAATCAGAATATGTGTTCAGGTCGGATGTGGTTGTAATATTGGTATGGAATATCTCTCCGAGAATATATGTCGACGGCGTATATTTCATTAAATCTTTTGAATCATCCACTTTGTTGTTGAAAACCCATTTGAACAACAGATAAGCAAACGCGAAGAAAAATCCCAAAACAATCGCCGCAAATAAGGTTATTGGCAGCCATGGAAGAGTGGGATCGACAGTGGTCAAATATGCCGGCTCTATGATGTGAAAATCTGAAGTAGTACTAACAAGACTAATTTCGGCCTCTGCCTTCCTTTCCAGAAAATTTAAAAACAAAGATTCGTTCACCCTGAAAAAACGCTCCATATTTAATAATTGCCTCTGTGTTCCCGGCAATTCTCTCATACTAACATCTATATCCGATAAACGCCCGGATAGATTCTCAAGCATCATTTTGTTTGATGCCATAAAACCTTCTACAGAATTAAGAATGATTTCTCTGTTCTGAGCAATTTTGGCTTTGATCTGACCATAAGCCGGATTTGCCTGGGCATTCTGTAGTTCCAGACTATTAAGATCTTGTTGGAGTCGTACCAGCTCCTCAGTCAGTTTGATAATTAATTCGTCCTTGACCCCAAAGGCTTGTGGAGAAATGAGTGAAGTATAATCATCACTTTCTGTTAAATATTTCTCGAGATATTCATAATACCGCTGTTTAACTACAAAGACGACTCTTTCATTCTCCAATTTTACGCTTTGGTCCAGTAAAAGCGAACCTTCATGATTAAGACTTGTAATGGCATTTTCAACCTTGAAACTTTCGATTTCTGAACCGCTTGTCGAAAGTAGTTCGCTTAGTTTTTCTATCTCTTCGTCGAGATAAGAAATAGCCAATTTAATTGAGCGGGTTTTCTGATCTAAATGATCATCGACCAAAGTTGTGATTAAGGCATTCAGGAATTCAATTTGCTTTACAGGCGTATTTCCCGCTAGTGAAACCATAAACGCGGTGGTTTCCAAAATTTCCTGCTCCACTTCAATAGAGCTGATATAGTTTAAAATCATGGCCTCAGGGTCGTCCATCCTGAATCCGTATTTTTCTTCAAAAATATTATCTACGAGCGTGATGTTCTCATTTGCAATCGTATCATTTGCTAAAATTCTGAATCTCATCTCTTCGAAAGTTACCCATTCACCAAATCGAAATTCACCTTCCAACTCAAATTCTCTTTGGGTCACGGGATATTTGCCATCTGCTTCGAGGTGATAACGATCGAAATTTTCGAAATCCACATAGAAAGTAGTACCATAAGGGGTTTCAGATTTTTTAAATGACATATATGTTGAATCCACCTCAACAGTGATTGGCGAACTTTTGTATAGTTCCCGGTCAATTAAGCCAGCTTTTACATAAGTGGTGGTTCCTACAGATTCAATAGCCTTTCGAACAAGTGGATAACTTAATAATCGCACCTGCTGATTGCTATAATAATAATCATCCGGTTGTTTTGTAAAAGGAGAGATTCGGGTTACCATGACCCCTGGATCGTTTACGCCTTTAGGCTTCTCAATCAGTATTGTTGTCTTGGCTGTGTAGCGGGGAGGAAATGTGAGTTGAAATATAATTCCAATGATTAACCAAATGCCCAGTGAAAGTAAAATAATTGGCCACCCGCGCTTAATTCGGTTAAATATACTTCGGAAATCTATCTCTTCCTGTCGAAGAACATCTTTTTCGTTTACCATCAGTTTCTTGTGATTAATACATAAAGTGTAGCAACGCTGATGGCGGCGCCAATAGCATTAAATACGTTTTGTCCATCCCTGCCTGCATACTTTTTCCTTTTTTGAGGCTTTACCATGATGATATCATTTGGACGCAGATAGAAATCTTCGCTTGCCAGCAAATTCTGGTCGGTAAGGTCTACACTGTATAAATGATTTTTTCCGTCGCGATTTCGGACGATTTTTACTTCCTCCCGGCTTGCGAAATCCGTTGCATCCCCTGCAAGTCCCATAGCTTCAAAAATATTTAGTCTGTGGTTGTATACCGGATATCGTCCTGGTCTGTGCACCTCTCCTAATACCGTCACAAAATAATTAAGTAGGAAAACTTTGATCGCAGGATTGGAAAACATTTTAGATGCTTCGTCTTTTATAGCTATTTGTGCTTCCAGAATGGTAAGACCTTGTACATGTATTTTACCTACAACGGGCATATCAACATTACCTTCCTGACTAATTGTAAATCCCGCAAGGATTGGGAGAGCCTGAATGAATCTTGTATCATTCATATAATTCTGATCTAACTGACCAAAAGAATGTGTCAATGTCGGATGATCAGATTTAACATATAAAATATCTCCGGCCTGAAGGCGATAATCATTCAATTCAGGTACCGAATTAAATACGGTATCAGCCAAATAGTCGTGGGGTTTGGGCTGGGAATAATCCTGAACATAAACAATACGCTTATTGGAAATACAAGAAGCCATCAAACTCCCAAGCAAGATTATAGGCAACAATCTGAAAAGTGCTTTCATTCAGTAGTATGTTATTTTATTTTATTAATTGATGTGATTCACTGAAGCTACAATTTATCAGCTTATGAAGCCCTGTAAATCCATATTGCAAAACGATAATTTTAACATGAGATATGAGCAGATGTGTTATTCGGTGAATTATCAATTTAGTTACAATAACGACCTGATTCCTATGTGCTGTCTTGCTTATTATGTCCCCGGGCAGTTAACACAATTTTGCGACAAATGTAAGCGGATTTTAAAATGGTTCATAAAATTCTTCTTATTAATGTAAAATTTTTTTGGAATAGAGG
>JBGTLS010000431.1:0-5099 GCA_041744015.1 Cryomorpha sp.
CGATCTCGGATCCTTTGTCCAGGAGGACATCAGACCCGGTGGTCCAAAACTTTCTGCACCCTTATTCCTGCAAAGCCGCCTCGTTTACATTTGAAGTCGCCAATTCGGTGAGGAGCGCGTCAGTTTTCTTCTCTTCCTCCAGAATTTCTCCAAGCAGGTTTTTAATTTCCTCTGATCCAAGCATGGACGCCAATGTGGCCAATGTTCCGTAAGATGCAATTTCGTAGTGTTCTACTTTTTGCGCTGCAGCAATAAGTGCAACATCCCGAACCATACTTCCCTTTTCAGTTTCATCGATCAGCTCCTCAGCTTCTTCGATAAGTCCGGCCATGGCCGCACATTTTTTTCCACGTGCAGTGCGGTCCATCAGGCTGAATACTTCCTCTAATTTGATAATTTGTCCTTCGGTCTGTGATTGGTGGGTGGCAAAGGCTTCTTTCAACTTGTCGCTGGTAGCCGCTTTTTCCATTTTTTTCAGGGCTTTCGCCAAATGTTTTTCAGCCCAGTAGATATCCTTCAGACCATCCACAAAAAAATCCGTCAATTCAGATTCTTTTATCCCATTCTTACCGTTTGAATTCGTTTTATTGGTTTTATTCGTTTTCATATTGTTAAATTTTCATTTCTACACAGGCAAAGTGGGTGCCAATGAGTTTTATCCGGGCTTTTTATCAAAATGAAGCGTTGAAAGTCATGAACCTAACCAACTCTTTATGAAATCAGGCACATGGTATCAATTACCTTTTTATAAAAAGGGGGGAGGAAAATCCACAGGATGGGCGGATCGTGTAGTAGGTTTTTACCCATAAAACGTTACTTGCACAGGACATGAAGACACGCATACAACATCAGAATGCCTGCAGATATTTTTCTAATCAGGCAATTACGATTTACCGGATTAAATCACAGATAAATTCAGCAGGCGCACGTTCAATTTGGCTTAATGATGGATAGGTTTTAATCACGCTGATGTGGAGAGTAAGAAAACCTTTAAGAACCATCAACAATGAGTACAACAGAAAAATTTACACTGCCTAAGGTCAACCGCAAGGAGCAAAATCATGTTCCGGGCGAAGATCAACTCCGTCCAAACCGGATGATGGAAACACCCCGTAGCAATTTTCGTTACGTAAACGGGCGAAGTGAGAAAGATTCGGACCACCACGAAGAACCGACCAGTTTTACCATTCGGACACATCCGGTCAACAGGGTCAGGAAAGATTAATTACGGATAGTCAACTAATTAAAATATGAAAACCATTCCGCCTGTTGGTAGAATGGTTTTCATGAGCATTTAAACGTGGAGTCTATGAACAAACTCGCGGGGACAATGTATTAACTTTTTTTAAATATTCACAATTTGTAATAAACTTTTATTTCTATTGAGGATTTTTTAGCGAATTTCGGTCATTAACTCACTGTAAACCTTCATTATATACGTACAGGAACATACGATTTTAAAAAATAAGTCAACAACCTTGCGCAACTTACTCCGTTCAATGGGAAATATTTCCCCGTGCTACATGAATGCCACTTTCCAATTCCTTATTTAATATTTGCCTTGTGATTTGGCCTACTGAATCCTGTTATTCAAGGACTTAAATATGAAATTCTTCATTTTACAGATTGCTTTTTTAACTCCAATTATCAATTCGCAGAATTTTTATGAAACGGGAACGGTATTTGAAAATTAAAAACATCATTAAAGTTTCACAGGCAATTAAAATCTAAACACCTCCCCTATGCTCGCTATGAATTACCGCGGCCCTCGCCGTATACGTGCCGACAAAAATATGCCGGAACCGGAAATTCTTCATCCGCAGGATGCCATTGTGCGCGTTACCCGTACATGTATCTGTGGCTCAGATCTTCATCTCTATCACGGTTTGGTACCCGACACGCGTGTAGGTACCATTTTTGGCCACGAGTTTACAGGCATTGTTGAAGAACTCGGTGCTGATGTGAAAAATTTAAAAGTGGGCGACCACGTTATCGTGCCCTTCAACATTGCCTGCGGGATATGCCCGTTTTGCCAGCAGGGTCTTTATGGCAATTGCCATGAATCAAATTCCGAAGCCACTGCAGTAGGGGGAATCTATGGATACTCTCATACCGCTGGTGGTTATCACGGTGGTCAGGCCGAACTCGTCCGGGTTCCCTACGCCGATGTGGGACCTGTGGTGATACCCAAGGAAATGGACCTGGACGATGCCGTTATGCTCACCGATGTGACACCAACGGGGTATCAGGCAGCAGAGATGGGAGGTATCCGCAAAGGAGATACGGTGGTGGTATTTGGAGCGGGCCCTGTAGGCATCATGGCTGCGCGCTGTGCATGGCTATTCGGAGCAGGTCGCGTTATTATTATCGATCATGTGGAATACAGACTGGAATTTGCGCGCAATTACGCGTATTGCGAGGCCTATAATTTTGAATCCATCGGAGATGTGGTGTATTTTTTAAAGAAAACCACTGGCGACTTTGGAGCTGATGTGTGCATCGATGCTGTGGGGGCAGATGCTGCCGGAAGCGCCCTTCATACCATTACCGGAAAAAAATTGCTGCTCCAGGCCGGAGCCGCGACGGCACTCATGTGGGCCATCAATGCTGTGAAAAAAGGCGGAATTGTTTCCGTCGTGGGGGTATACGGCCCCACGTGGAATCTCGTACCTATCGGAAATGTGGTCAACAAAGGATTGACCATCCGAGCCAATCAGGCATCTGTAAAAAGACTTCTGCCCAAACTTATCGAACACGTACAAGCCGGACGTCTGAATCCAAAAGGTCTTATCACCCACAGGGTTCCACTGGAAGAAGTGGCCGATGCCTATCACATTTTTAATAATAAACTGGATAATTGTGTAAAAACGATTTTGCTTCCGCCCCGGGCTGTCGCTTAAAACATAGAAACCATGGAAAATACAAAAACGCAATCCACGCAAACGCCTAAAAAAGAAAAGCAGGTCGACACTGAACTGATCGACCCGGCCGCCTACAAGCACATACCTGGTTGGGGTATTGATGCCGATCCGGAAAATGACCCCACCTATCCCATGAAACACTACACTGGCGCCGATCACCTGCGATTGATGTACAAACGCCCGATAAGTCAGCCACAGGATATGGAAATACTTCAATCTATTGAACGACCTGAACTCTCCAGTGTATTCGGAACAGCGCCAGGTCCCAAAGGATTAAGTGGCATGCTGCGCCGCTTTGCTTTCACAAAAAGCGAAGGCCACGCCGGTCATTGGCTGACGCTGATGTTGGCCGATCGTGTCGATGTGGTGGAGGGACTTGTTGAAGACATAGGTCATGGCATCCTCCCGAACATCCCCGCCGAAAAAGGCTGGGGTGCCAAATGGGAACACGACCGCGAAGGCGCCTTACGGCAAATAGGCACTACCCTGGCAATCACTGCTGCCATCGCGGCTTTCTTCCTGGTGCGAAGAAGCCGGAATTAAGATGGAGTGAAGTTTCACTCAAGATAAATTAGAATATAGTGTTTTAGCAAGCCTCCCATTTTGGGGGCGTTTCTTTTTATTGCCATCGACCCTGATGGGCTGAAACATGAATAGCCACGAGTTGCAAACCAATGGATTATTTTGCGAAAGCCATCGTTATGGTGGAATTTTTGACTTTTGTTAAATGCAAAAAATTGTAACATAACACTGGATGGATTTAGCTCAATTTCCAATTCTATCAGATTGGTTTTAATTCCTTTTTATGCGTTGCGGACTATTGGGTTTTTCTGTTGATTGACTGTTCTGGCTTATCCCGCCTAACTAATCGTACCATTCAAACAGATATTTTGGGTCGTATTCCACTTCGAATTTTTCGAGAAGCAATAAATATTCATTTTTGAACGATTGTTTTTTGTGATGATTCGGTTGGTTCAGGACATATTTTACTACCCTGTCTATATGCGATTTTGAATAAGTAAATGCCCCGAATCCATCCTGCCAGGAGAATTTTACCGGAATATATTTTTTCTCGTTCAACCATCCGGAAGAACCCGATTTCACCTGTTCCATCAGTTTTGATGGTGAAATGGCGGGGTGCATTCCGACAAAAATATGGGTATGGTCAGGGTTGCAATAGATCGCGTATGTTTTACATTTTTGGTTGGTAACGATACCGCAGATGATTTTTTCTATCTCATCGCGAAATGATTCTTTGATCAGATTTGCGCGGCCTTTTACAGCAAAGACATATTGAATGTATAACTGAGTGTAGGTATTTGCCATGGGTTCTATGATTAAGATTTAGAAATAAAAGATGTCAGTGTTACACACCTCTGGTATGCTAATGCGGTTTGTACCACGAATATAATAGGGCTAAACCTCAATTTCGTGTTTATATCTGATAAAAAGATTTTCAGGTACTCATTTTCTCTTTAATTGAGATCGTGAGATATAAGATGTCAGGGCTACGCCCCTTTTGGAAATCTCATTTGTTCTGTGTTACGAAGATTACAGGGCTAACGCCCCTTGTGGTTCTTATTGATAAAAAGTTCCATAGGTCCACGTTTTCAAATTCACGTCGGTAGAATTTGATTTCGAGATATAAGATGTCAGGACTACACCCCTTTGCTGTTTATTGATAATAAGATTGAATTGGGTGTCACAAGTAGATTTTGACATAATCAATTTCTTCATATTCCATTACAGGTATTTCAACCCTGACATCTTCATATATCAATAAAGATTCACACCATTAAAGGGGCGTAGCCCTGACATCTTCATAGATCAATATCGATTCACACCATAAAAGGGGCGTAGCCCTGATATCTGCATAGATCAATAAAGATTCACATCATAAAAGGGGCGTAGCCCTGATATCTGCATAGATCAATAAAGATTCACATCATTAAGGGGGCGTAGCCCTGACATCTTCATAGATCAATAAAGATTCACATCATTAAAGGGGCGTAGCCCTGACATCTTCATAGATCAATAAAGATTCACACCATTAAAAGGGCGTAGCCCTGACATCTTCATAGATCAATAAAGATTCACACCATTAAAAGGGCGTAGCCCTGACATCTTCATAGATCAATAAAGATTCACACCATTAAAGGGGCGTAGCCCTGACATCTT
>JBGTLS010000432.1:0-4068 GCA_041744015.1 Cryomorpha sp.
AACCGTCACACCCTTTCCTGTAGCTGTCACATTTTCATCCTGTAACTGTCACACATACGTCCCGTAGCCGTCACATTTCCTCCTGCAGCCGTCACAGTAACGGTCATTTTATTTTTTAAAATCAGGATTATGAGAATTATTTTGGTGTTTTTCCTTTTTTATTCCGCTCTCGCTTTTGGTCAGCATATGACTCCTGAAATCCTTTGGCAACTGGGAAGGGTTAATCCGGTTGGGTTCAGTGATGACCGGTCAGCAGTATTGTACAAAGTTTCGTATCCGGATGTGGAGAACAATAATTTTAATTCAGAAAATTTCGTCTATTCCCTGTCAAATCAGGAAACCACGAAGGGTGGGGATTTTACAACCCTTCGTAAAGATCCTGCAGTTTCTCAGGATGGAAAATACCGACTGGTGGTTCGCGACGTAAAATTAAAACCTGTAAGCGGTTCCGATTACTATCCCGAACTTTCAAAAAGTGATGTGAAAATCTACGATGCCCTGCACCACCGGCACTGGGATTCATGGGAAGATGGCCTTTACAGCCATTTATTTTTGGAAACCACAGATGGTTCGGTCGAAGCCATCGATCTTCTCAAGGACGAACCATATGATGTGCCGACAAAACCTTTTGGCGGAAGCGAAGACTACACATGGAACCCCAATGGTAGCGAAATCGTTTATGTCTGCAAAAAATTATATGGCACCGAATACGTCAACAGCACGAATTCCGATTTATACGCTTATGATATAAACAGCGGCACAACGACCAATCTCACAGAAGACAATCCCGGCTACGATACCCATCCTGTATTTTCGTCGACAGGCCAACTGGCGTGGCTTTCTATGGCTCGCGATGGGTATGAATCCGATAAAAATGATATCAAAATCATTGTTGAAAGCCAGACTGTTAATCTCACCAAAGACTGGGATGGCACTGTAAGCGAATTTATATTCAGTCAGGACGAGAAATTAATTTATTTCACCGCCGCGACTGGCGGCACTGCGCAATTGTTTGTGGTGGATATTCCGCGAAAAGCGGACAAATCAGGTCGCGTGAAACAAATCACGGAAGGTCATTGGGACATTTCCGGATTGGCTGGACAAGTCGGGAAAAAGATCATAGCCGGGCGCATGGATATGAACCACGCGAAGGAGATTTTTTCAATTGACATTGATTCGGGAGAAATGGAGCAGATATCTCATGTGAACGATGAAATATATGCCAACCTGAAACTGAGCAAAGTTGACCTTAGAAAAGTCACCACATCCGATGGAAAAAGTATGGTGACCTGGGTGATTTATCCACCGGATTTTGATCCGGAAAAAAAATATCCCACATTGCTCTACACACAGGGAGGGCCGCAATCTGCGCTGAGTCAGTTTTATTCTTTTCGCTGGAATTTTCAGGTGATGGCGGCCAAAGGATATATCGTGGTGGCTCCAAACCGACGAGGCATGCCGGGTCATGGTGTGGCCTGGAATGAGCAGATATCCAAAGATTGGGGTGGACTGAATATGCAGGATTATTTGAGCGCCATTGATCATGTGTCGATGGAACGCTTTGTGGACAAAGACCGGATCGGATGTGTTGGCGCGAGTTACGGCGGATATTCTGTTTTTTATCTGGCTGGAATTCACGAAGGTCGGTTTAAAAGTTTCATTTCACACGATGGTATCTTCAACCTGAAGAGCATGTATGGAAACACAGAAGAACTTTTCTTCGCCAACTGGGATATGGGTGGTCCGTATTGGGATAAATCAAATACCACCGCCCAAAAAACCTACCGTGAATTTGACCCCATCAACAAGGTTGATAAATGGAATACACCTATATTGATATTTCAGGGTGGACGGGATTATCGCGTTCCGGAAGGTCAGGCTTTTGAAGCGTTTACAGCAGCGCAGCAGCGAGGAATTAAAAGCCGGTTGATTTATTTTCCAGAGGAAAATCACTGGGTTTTAAAACCTCAAAACGGACTTGTATGGCAGAGCGAGTTTTTCCGTTGGCTGGAAGAAACTTTATAAGTCCATGCAAATTTCTGCCGTCATTATCACCTTTAACGAAGCCCATAACATCGGAAGGTGCCTTGCATCGCTTGCAGGTGTGGCAGATGAAATCGTGGTGGTGGATTCTTTTTCCACAGATAAAACAAAGGAAATTTGTCTTTCTCACGGCGTAAAGTTTTTCGAAAATCCTTTCGAAGGTTATACAGAACAAAAGAATTTTGCCGCGGCTCGGACGGAGTTCGCGTACGTACTGTCGCTTGACGCCGACGAAGCGCTCAGCGAAGAACTCCGCAATTCTATTCTCTCTGTTAAACACAATCCTGCCGCGCCTGCCGACGCCTATACCATGCATCGCCTTACGATGTATTGCGGCCGTTGGATCAGGTACAGCGGATGGTATCCGGATACAAAAGTGCGTCTTTACGCCAAATCAAAAGGCGTATGGTTTGGAAGAATAATTCACGAATATATTCGCTTACAGCCTGGTGCCACGACAAGTCAATTAAAGGGAGATCTTCTTCACTATTCATTCTACACCGTAGAACAGCACATGACCACGGTGAATAAATTCTCATCGCTCAAAGCCGAATTGCTTTTTGAAAAAGGGAAAAGAGGTTCTTTATTGCAATTAACATTTTCACCCGTTTTTAAATTTTTCCGCGATTATATTTTGAAAGCAGGTTTTCTGGATGGATTTCAAGGATTTCTTATTGCTGCCAATTCAGCCCATGGTGTTTTTTTGAAATATGCCAAGTTGCGACTATTGCACAAGCAAAAGGGAATTGATTCAGCGTCGAAACCGGATTTATAATCGGGTACTATTCGGATAGAATTGGTCAAAGGGTCGGTCGAAGTGCGGATTCTATTCGATATGACATATCATAAGGGGTTTTTTACATTCAACCCCTTCGGGGTTGGTGGAACAACGTATGCGAACTAACCCCGCATTTCATGCGGGGCTATTCACGTTCAACCCCTCCGGGGTTGGTTGTGCACCGCATTTCATCAACCCCGCATTTCATACGGGGCTATTCACGTTTAACCACTCCAGGGTTGGTTGTGCACCGCATTTCATTAATCCCGCATTTCATACGGGGCTATTCACATTTCACCTCTGCGGGGTTGGATGAATCTTGCATTGCATAACCCCCGCATACTATGCGGGGCTCATAAGCCCGGAGGGCTTAAATATGAATAGCCACAGGTGAAACCTGTGGTCCGAGTCAGGTTTTGGTTTACAACTCCGGAGGAGTTGAATGTAAAAATAAACCATGGATACTTTCACCGATTAATGAAAAATTCGATCTAAATGTTTTAAATTCATAACGTTGAATGAAAGTTTAATTTAAAAACAAATCAAATGAGCACCTATACTCAACTTCTTTATCACATTGTATTTAGTACAAAAAACAGGGAACGCAGTCTGACTTCTGATAAGAGAGAAGATTTATACAGGTATATCTGGGGATTATTAAAAAACAAGAAATGTCACCTCTACAGAATCAATGGAGTTGACGATCATCTGCATATTGCAACCCACCTACATCCCACAATTGCTCTTTCAACTATTGTGAAGGATATCAAATTGGGATGAACAGATTATATCAAGACCAAACATTTGTTTGAACATTTCAGAGGATGGCAGGAAGGATATGGTGGATTTACCGTGAGTTTTAAAGAAAAAGATGGTTTAATCGAATATATCAAAAACCAGGAAGAACACCACAAAACCAAGACATATGAAGAGGAATTTAAGGAGCTGTTAGCCGAGCATGGAATTGAATTCGATGAAAAATATCTTTTGTAAAAATTGTGCCGTCAGGCAGTAGGTTGAATATGGCGGATTTTGTGTTCAACAGTAGTTAGGATGGATTTTTATATTCAACCCCTCCGGGTAGGGTGTCCAATCTGATGTTCCTAAAATCACGCAGCTTTTTTCAGGCAATTAATTCGCAGTTGCATAAGATTTGGTGTTAAATTTTCCTTTTTCCAAGCATTTACTTGGCTTATAGGCGTATCTTCTAATGCTGCTTTAAAGTCAAACTTATAGTGAGTGGTTTT
>JBGTLS010000433.1:0-4582 GCA_041744015.1 Cryomorpha sp.
ATTGAAGTGACCAGTGCAGGATCTTCCGATAATCTTGAAGGCCTATTCCTGATTGACCTTACCTATAGCATCCCAGGGACTAATTCCAGGTTCAACTATGTTTATGATTTCTATAAAAATGAAGCCGTAAAACCCATTTAACGAACTGCAGCAATGATCGATTGTAAGAACCTTATCCATCCATTTAAGAATGATCCGGGCACCAGCCAGCGGAACAGGATCGATCCGGAATTGCTATCGAACAAGACTTCGATTGACAACAGATCACTTGCCGATCTTCTCGATTTTTTTGTGCAGTTATCACGGCACGTTCAATACTATGATGAGCATCTTAAGATCAGTGATTGGCAGAAATTTTTTTCGACAAGTTTGCCATTTATACTGGCCGCCATTTCGAAATACAATAGAACACAGGTTGAAAATAAATTTCAAACTCAAAGAAAACGGTTCTTAACAAAACCTTCCAACGCAGGTCTGTATTTAGAACTGCGAGCCATGGTGGTAATCATTAAAAAAGTGGATCGCTGGTATCAACAGGTAGCAGGAAAGCAGTGCGCATTGGAACCTGTGATGGAAAAAATGGTGAAAGATAAACTCGGTACCGTGCTTAAACTGTTCATTTCGTATGCCAATGCTGCAACCAATAAATTCGGCACAAAGGCCATCGACTTTTCAGGCCTTGCCGCCCACCCGGTTTGGTCCTTGACGGCCTCCGATCTCACGAAAGAAGACACCAGTTTTCTGTCAACGGGCAACACCTACTTTAAACGAAGGATTGGACTTTATAATAAGATTTACCAGCTGCTTCAGACCATACATGATGCAATAAAATTATTTTCTGTTTCAGCGGAAATGGGACTGGAGCAAAGTCTTATCCCCTTGCAAGAGGAGTTAAAGGAAAAGCATTCTCCCAACCTGGCGATTGTTTTTGCATGTATCAAACTCTTCAAACACCTTCAAGACGATCTGAACACCTTCACGAAAAAACACCTTGATCATTTTTATAAAGAAGTACTCCAGCTAAAACCAAAACCTGCCGCACCTGATCACGCGCACCTTGTGATTGAAATTCAAAAGCAACTTGACAAGTATTTGCTTAAAAAGGGTATCGCATTTAAAGACGGTAAGGATGCAAATAAAACCGATATCATCTTTACTTCCGATAATGAAATAGTAATCAACAAAGCAGTTGTAAAGGAACAACGAACGCTATTTCTGCAACAAGCTCCTATTCGCTTCTCCGATGCGAGAAAAGAGTGCAGAACGTTTTCGGTAGTAGAAGGCGTGCACGTTGCACCCGATGCTACCATGGCCGATGGAATTGATAAGGCTTTTGCTGAACCATCTTCCCGTGAAACGCTTGGCGCTAAGTGGAGTAAATACCATGATCCCGAGAACAAATTTCTGTATCCCTACCCCAATGCACGGATTGGATTTATTATGGCTTCTCCGGTTTTGTACCTACAGGAGGGTAAGAGAAAAATTCGAATGTCAATACCCTGCCAGTTGTTAAGGAATTTTTGCGCTTCTCAGCAACCAGTAAAAGATGTCGCCAATCCCTGTTGCGATGACAGGACATCGAAAGAAGAAATTAGCGCCGCATATAATCTTCCGCTGGATCAAGATACTTGTCTGGATTCCTTTCCATCAAACGGATTTTTTCGGCTTGTTAATAATACATTAAAAAATACCTACTACTACATCAACAGGCCGATCATCGCTGCTTTAGTTAAGAAAGGTATTAGCAACGAGCTCAGGAAAAAACTGGAAGAACTATTGATGACCCGATTCAAGAGACCCGGCAAAGCCAATGTTAAGGCCGGCGAAAAAGAAGATCCGGATCTCTGTTACTGCGGTAGGGAAGAATACATCTTCGAGACAACCATAACTTCAGGCGAATACAACAGCAAGTTCAGTGCTCTGGAACGAGAGATCATGAATGATTTGATTTACCCTCGCAAAGCAATGAATGTTATGTTCAGTGGAGAAAAAGGATGGGTAAAACCGCACGATCAGAATCTTTTTATAAATCTGAAAAGCATCAATGTTAACACGGGCAATTTCGTTTTGGAGATTATCTCTACCATACTTCCGGACCAGGATAAAATAAGCTTTTATAACGCAGGAGTGCTGAAAGAAGAATTACAAACGGAGTTGCCATTGGTAAGGGTCGACTTGGATGATAAGATCAAGATGGAAATTCCGGCAGACAGCTGCCGGGATACAAAAACGTCTTGCTGTGAAAGACCTTTTGAAAACAAATTGCAAAAAGTATCTCTCTATCATTTTTTTCGCGATGTAAAAGCCAGCGCCGATACAAAAATTGATGTAGAGGTTTGTGGGCTGAAAGAATTCGTAGTACAGAATGACGAAAGTTTGCAGGATGTGAATGCACCGGTGTATCCGTTTGGTACAAGACCGGAGGTCATTGATTTTGATGTTAAAAAACCACCGTTACCCCTAAATAGCTTTGGCAATCTCAACATGATCGGCCCGAACTTCTATATTGGAAGTAAAGAAATATTGTTGAAGCAATGGGATCGGATTTGCGTGAATATAGACTGGAAAGACCTTCCGTTTGATTTTCGGGATTACTACAAAGGATATGTAAAAATTGGCACCTTGTTGGGCCTCGATAAAAACCGTTTCCTGATCAATATCGCCGTACTGGAAGATGGAACCTGGAAGAAAGAGTTACAGCACACTGCTCCAGCAACTACTAATGTTACCATCAAGGGTCAGTCCTATCATGACCGGAGACTGTTTGGTCATAATGGTGGTGCCATATGTGGTACAATGCCAGGTCTACAAACGATACTTTTGAAGAAGGAATTTTTTCCGCTGGCACAGAGGTACAAATTGAATAAAGACAAGGCAGCCCGTTTTGAGGTGACCACTAGGGATGGATTCATCCGGATGAATCTGCAGGTTCAGGATTTTTGCCATAAAGAATATTCATATGTACTAGCCCGTCAAATGATGGCGCTCGGAAAACTGCCGGATGGGAAAATTGAAGAGGCCGTTTACTACGACGCGTCCACGGGTAACCTGATTGTCTTTAGTTCCAACGAGATTAAGCAGGATGTGAATGACGCAAGTAACCTGGCCGATAAGATCAGGTTGAGTGTTGACACAGGGGCTGACAATATTAATTCCCGCGCGGGCCTATTGATAGGTACACCTATTTTGCAGCCGAATGCGGATGGGATCAGAGCCATACTTGCTGACGATCCCGGTGGAAATCTCAGAAAGAATACAGCCGATCTGGTGAACGAGATCAATTCCGTCAAAAATAGAATTGACAGCAGCGACAAATTCCAGGCAGTAATCCCCAACGAACCCTGGACGCCAATTATGAAATCGATTTCGTTGGATTACACCGCTACGGCCACTGTCGCCAACATTGACCTTATACATCTCTATCCATACGACGGTACATATAAACCGGAAGAACTGGAACTAGGTGCGATGTTATTCCCGACCTTCTGTGATGAAGGGAATTTCTACATCGGCCTGGATGCATTGGTTCCGGGTTCCAATCTCAGTATGCTTTTACAGTTTGCGGAAGCTACAGCGGACTCCGAATCGGAGGGTGAAAAACCAATTTGGTATTATTTGGAAAATAACCGGTGGAAATTGATGCGCGAAGGTTTCGAAATAATAGACGACGCAACGAACGGGCTCACCACATCCGGCATCGTTAAATTTTCCATTCCCGGAAATATCAGTAAAGACAATACGGTCCTTCCGGGCTCGCTTCATTGGCTAAGAGTATCTATTCCGTGCAAAACAATTTCGGTAAGTGAACTGATGGGGATTCATGCACAAGCTATAAAAGTAAGTTTTACCAATGACGAAGTTAATGATAAACTAAGGCTGGATACGGCCTTGCCTGCAGGTGCTATTTCCAAGTTACAGGATGCCGATTCTGCTATATCTAAAATAGAGCAGCCCTATGAATCGTTCGGAGGAAGACAACCAGAAAGTGAAGGACATTTCTATGTACGGGTAAGCGAGCTGCTACGGCATAAAAACAGGGGGATTCAAAAATTTGATTACGAACGTCTTGTATTGGAGCATTTTCCTTCTGTTTACAAAACCAAATGCATCAACCACACCTATGGATTGAATGCGCACGATTATGTCAATGATTTTACCATTGGGCCCGGTTACGTTTTAGTTGCTGTTATTCCAAATATGAACAAACTAAAGGCATCAGGTTCATTTGAACCCAAAGTGCCTGTGAGCATAATCGAAGACATAGAAGAAAGCCTGAGAAAAGTGATCTCCCCGTTTGTGAGATTGAAAGTAAAGAATCCGAGATACGAAAAAGTAAATATATGCATTAGCGTAAAATTGTTTCCGGGGAAAGACGAAGTGTACTATAAAGAAAAGCTAAGCAGCGATATTAGGTACTTCCTGGCCCCATGGGCTATTGGTGAATTCGAAAAACTCTCATTCGGACAACCTGTTTACAGGTCGGACATTATCAAATTCCTGGAAACCCGGGATTACATAGACTATATCATCGAGCTGCACATGGTTCACGATGAACTGAAATTACCGACACTTTCAATCTCAG